>JASFTE010000199.1:0-7934 GCA_050114035.1 Armatimonadota bacterium
CCCCCGATGCCGAGCTTCCGGAGAAAGCCACGCCGAGCGCGCCCCTCGTCGTCGTGCGCCTCCGGCGGGTCGTGTCGTGATGCAGCCATCAGTGGCACCTCCTGCGCTTCACGCAGTTCGCGCTGAGCGCCCGGCCGACGGGCCCCACACCCGAGTCTCACCTGACGCGGATCGCCCTGTTCCTTCGGGCCCGAGCACCGCCATACCTGCCCGCCACGCCGCCCTACCGCGTCAGGTGCAGCAGGAGCCTGGTCAGATGCAGGGCGCTGAGAGCGTCCGGGGCCTCGAACTGCACACTCTCAGGCGGCACGCGCTCCACGCCCGGCACCAGCTCCGCCGCGAGCGGCACATCCGCGCTGCGGAAGGCCATCTTCACGCTGCACGGCATGTCGGGCTTGAAGGGCTGCATCGCCGCCACGCCCGCCGCCGCCGCCTGCGCGCCGGCCCGGATCTTCTCCCGCGCCTCCGACGGCGGCAGCAGCTCGGCGCACGAGCGCGTGATGCCTCGCTTGACGCTCACCGTCCGCACCCACGGGAGCAGAGCCTCCGCCTGCGCCGCCCCCACCGCACAGCTCGTCACGAGGGCCACGGGCACGCTGTGGTGGCCCGCGAAGAGCGCCGACAGGCCCATCTCACCGATCTCCGTGCCGTTGACCCAGACGCCTCGCACCGCCCCGGTCCACGTGTGCGCCAGAATGCCGTCGAGCGTGCCGGCCATGGCGTGGTAGCCCACCAGAAAGCACAGGTCGAAGGACTCGTCCAGTCCCTCCATCATGCCGTCGGCCGGGCCCCAGCCCTGGATCAGCATCGCCCGCGCGTGCAGCTCGTCGGGCAGCAGGTTCAGCGCCGAGCCGTGCGCGTCCTTGACGAGCACCTCCTCGACGCCCGCCTCCAGCGCGCCCTCTATGGCGGCGTTCACGTCCCCGGTCATCCACTTGCGTCCCTCCCCGTACTGCGAGCCCTTCGAACTGGCCTGGACAGGGCCACTCGTGATCCCGGTCGCGCCCTCGATGTCGGCGGAGATGAAGAGTTTCATGTCGTCGTTTCCTCCCGGTTGGACCGGACAATTCCGGTGCCGGGGTGGGAGAACCTCCGCCTGGATTGCGCGAGGCGCAGGAGGCTTTCGGCGGCCATGAGCGAAGGAGTCGCCTGCAGAGCGAGGCGCGCACATGAGCGAAACACTGTCGCGCACGCCTTCACGCCGTCGATTCCTGAAGGACGGCGGGCGGCTCGCCGCGGCTCTGGCCCCGGCACCCCGCCAGCCACCGCCGTGGCTCGGGCGACTCGTTGTGCCCGCGCTCATGTTGATCTGCTTTGGCCTCCGCTACTACGCCACCACGACCGTGCCCATGCCGTGGGAGGAGGCTGGTACCGTCAGCGAGGCCCGCAGGATCAGCCTTGCTCCCGGGGCCACGTATCTGCCGTACCATGGCGCCCGTCATCTGGGAGGCCAGTACTACTTGGCCAAACTCGGATCGCTGCTCCTGGGTCACAACATCGTCGGCTTTCGCTTCATGAGCGTGGTGCTGGGGACGGCGAGCTGCTGGGTGCTCTTTGCGCTTGTGCGGCGCGTCTGGGGAATGTGGCCGGCCGCGTTCTCGCTCTTCCTCTTGACCTTCAACGGTTTCCACATCGGCGTCTCCAGGTTCGCCATCGAGCGGACGTATCTGTTCTTCTCTGTGCTGGCCATCTACCTGTTCTGGCGTGCTGTCCGGGAGGACCGGCCCTGGTTCATGATAGCAGCCGGCGCTGTCGTCGGAGCCGGCGCCATCGTCGCCAAGCATACCTTCGTGCTCTTCCCTGCCTTTGCCATCTACCTGGCCCTGCACAAGCGCGACCGTCGCTGGCTCGCCCGATGGCAGCCCTACGTCGGCGTCCTTGTGGCTGTCGCCATCTGCCTGCCCCTTGTGTGCCTGAGCCTAAGCAATGCGGGAGGGCAGCCGAGCGCTCTCCAGCAGGACTTCGCAGACCACGCCGATCGGCTTGGCCACTTCGCGTTGGGCTGGGGGCCGCTCGCGCTCTACATCGCCCCGCTGTACTACAAGCTCTCCGCCCGCATATCTATGTATCCGGTGATGAGCCTGGCGAGCGGCGTGCTGTTGCTGGGCGCCGTGGTGCACGGCCACTTCGCCGCCCGAGAGAGGTTCACAAAACTGCTGCTCGTGATCTTCTGGGTCTTCTTCGCCGGCTTCAGCATCTTCGTCAGCGACCGGCCGGAGTTCAAGTGGACGGCCACATCGCTGTTTGCCGCCGTGCCTCTTGCCGGGCGCATGCTGTGGGGAGTCTGGACACAGCGCACCGTGTATGGCATTGCATCGTGCCTGCCGCTGCTCTACATCGCCGGATTCGCCGTCTGGATGGTCAACATGTCGCACAACACCTACTACTCGCCACTCATCCCCCCACGGCCCCAGCAGATGCATCGGGCACAGGCGACGCACGGAGCGCTCACCGGTGCTGCGCTGTACTACGACTTCCCCTCTCTGGTCGGCAGCCCGTTCTTCCCTGCGCGATACAGGACGTACTATCTTCAGCGCTACCTTATGGTCGCACGCCTCGTTGACGAGGGGGTGATGAACCCGGTCCTGAAGCGGCCCGTCCTGGCGCAGGCCGCACGGATCGATCCGGAGCATCCCGAGCTGTGGCGGCTCCTGAGTGCGCTCGAGGGCGCCGGGCCTGCGGGCGAGGAGCTGCCCGCAGGGGTGCTGCCGCTCGAGGAGGTATTCTTGTGCCCAGAGTGCGGGCCCTACGGCACCGGGCACGTGACCGACGAACGCGATCTCCTAGTGCTCGAGTGGACTTGGCCGAAGCAGCCCCGTGAACCGCCCGAGCCGGAAACCGGTGCGCGCTAACCGGCCCCACCGCGCCACACTGGGGCAGGCGGAGCCTCACAGGCGGGCAGTACCCGTCTCTTGCGGCCCGATCTTGCGTGCCAGGATCAGGTACTCTGTCGCCGGAGTTCCTGTCCTGGGGATCCATCGCCAATCCATGCGGAGGTAGTCAAATGAGCGCTGAGGCTTCGCGCACCTCTTCACGCCGTCGATTCCTGAAGGACAGCGGGCGGCTCGCCGCCGCTTCGGCCCTGGCGGCCGCGGCCGGCGCCCGCGCGCAGGCGCAGCAGCAAAGGACCATCAAGGTCGCCCTCGTCGGCTGTGGCGGGCGTGGCACGGGAGCGGCGGCCAATGCCCTGTCCACCAGGAGCGGCCCCACCCGCCTGGTCGCCATGGCGGACGTCTTCGCCGATCGCCTGCAGGGCAGCCTGCAGAATCTCACGAAGCGTTTCCCCGAGCAGATCGATGTTCCCCCGGAGCGCCAGTCCCTGGGGTTCGGCGCCTACAGGAGCGCCATCGATTGCCTCGGCGACGGCGACGTGGTCCTCCTGACCACGCCGCCCGCCTTTCGGCCCAGCCATCTCGAGTACGCTGTGGATCGCGGCCGGCACGTCTTCATGGAGAAGTCCTTCGCTGTTGATGCCCCCGGCATTCGGCGCGTGCTGGCGGCCGGTGAGGTGGCGGCGCAGAAGAACCTGAAGATCGCCGGCGGTCTCATGAGCCGCCACTACACCCCGCTGCAGGGCGCCGTCCAGCAGATCCACGACGGCGCCATCGGCGAGGTCATCACCTGCTGGGCCTACCGCGTGCACGGCCCGGTGGGCTTCAAGCCGAGGGCGGAGGGCGTGAGCGAGCTGGCCCACCAGATCCGCAACTACAGCAACTTCACGTGGCTGAACGGGAGCTTCATACTCGACTGGCTCATTCACAACCTGGACGTCTGCTGCTGGGTCAAGGGCGCCTGGCCCGTATCGGCCCAGGGCCAGGGGGGCCGCCAGGTCCGCACCCAGCCGGATCAACTGTTCGACCACTACGCGGTGGAGTACACCTTCCCCGACGGTACACGGCTCTTCGCCCAGGGGCGGCACATGGAGAACTGCTGGGGGTTCTTCGGCGACGTGATCCACGGCGCCACCGGCTCGGCGGTCCTCGGCGAGGGCGTCCGGGACCCGCGCATCTACATGGGGCACCGGCAGACCCGCGAGAATGTGATCTGGGAGTACGAGGACGGTCGCGTCGCCCCGCACCAGCAAGAGCACGAGGTGCTCTTCGAGGCCATCCGCCGGGACAAGCCACACAACGAGACGGAGCGCAGCGCCTATGCTGCCATGACGGGCATACTCGGCCGCATGGCCGCCGAGTCGGGCCGCGAGATAACCTGGGAAGAGGCCCTGGCGTCCGAGCTCGTGCTCGCGCCCGGCCTGGACGACCTCACGATGGACGCCGACGCCCCCGTCATGCCCGACGCCGATGGCAACTACCCGGTGGCCATGCCGGGTGAATAATGAAACGGGTGACTGTCACTAGTTTTCAGGGAGGTAGAGCACGATGAAAGCCTTGCCCACACGGCGTCGCGGTCTCTGGCTGTTGTGTGTCACGATGTCGCTGTTGGGGGGCGCGGCTCCGGCGGCCGATGCCCCGGAGGGACTGCCCCTGGCATGGATCCGGTTCGTCGGCGACGAGCCCGTGGAGGAGTACGAGGGCACGCCCTACCTCTGGCTGGGACGGGTCGAGATGACGCTCACCATCGACGTCCAGCCGGGGCAGGGGCACGCGCTTGATCTGCTCTGGGGTTCGAAGAACGACAGCCGCGGCGCCGTCGCGACCATCAACGGCAAGGCGCTCAAGATCAGCCACGGCGGATACAACGGCTTCAGGTGGCTGCGGGTGCCCATCCCGAAAGGCGTCACCGGGCCGAAGTACCAGATCGTGCTGAAAGCCGGGGCCGAGAAGCCGGGCTTCATCTCCGCCGTCCGACTGACGCAGACCGGCGACACCGGGGCCCCCATGTCGGATACGGAGCCGGCGGCGCACAAGATCGCCCTGGCCACCAAGACGAGCGGCTGGTCCGCACCGCCGAAGGGCGGGGAGGCGTTCCCCGAGATGCGGCCGCTCTGGGACACTCCGGTTGAGCTCCCGTCCCTGGAGGATCCCCTGCAGCAGGCAGCCTTCGTGGCGGCCGAGCAGAACGCGCGGCAGGCCGCGGAGATGTTCTTCCGCTGCCGGAGGTTCGTTGACGGCTGGCTGGCGCAGGCCGACGAGACCACCGGCTTGATCCCGCGCAACCTCTCGCGCAACCGCGACGTCTGGAACGCCAAGGACTCCGCCGCCGACAACTACCCGTTCATGGTGCTCACCGCCGCCCTCACCGACCGCGCGCTGTTCGACGGCCGCATGCGGGAGATGCTGGCGACCGAGACGCGGCTTACCTCGCGCGTGGGCCGACTGCCCGACACGTGGTCGTTCACCAAGCAGGCCTTCGACGCCGAAGACGTCAACCTCGACTCCATCCTCTTCGGCGCCAGCGAGTACTGTAAGGACGGCCTGATGCCGCTGACGGAATGGCTCGGGCCGAGCCCGTGGTCGGAGCGGATGGTCGGCATGGTGGACGACATCTTCGCGCACGCCAACGTCGACACGCCTCACGGCAAGATCCCCACGAGCAACATCGAGGTGCACGGGGAGCTGCTGCAGGTACTGTCCCGCCTGTACTGGATGACGGGCGAGCGGAAGTACCTGGAGTGGGCCCTGCGCCTCGGTGACTACTACCTCCTGGGCGACCGGCACCCGACTGACGACCTGGACAGGCTCCGGCTCAGCGACCATGGGTGTGAGATCACCGACGGCCTGGCCGAGCTCTACGTCACGGTCCACTTCGTTCGCCCGGAGAAGAAGCGGCTGTACCAGGAGCCCATCCATCGGATGTTCGACCGCATCCTGGAGATCGGCCGCGATCCCCTCGGGATGATGTACGTGAGCATCGAGCCGAAGACGGGCAAGCGCCAGGACCGGATCACGGACACCTGGGGCTACAACTACTACGGCGTCTACTCCGTGTACCTGGTGGACGAGACCGAGGCGTACCGCCAGGCGGTGCTGGATGTGATGGGCAGTCTCGATAAGATGGCCGACCACAACTGGGGGGGCGCGGACGCCTTTGCCGACTCCATCGAGGGAGCCGTCAACCTCCACGCCCGCGAGCCATCTCCGCAGGCGGCGGAGTACATGGACCGGCAGATCCCCCTGATGTGGAGCCGCCAGAAGTCCGACGGGATCATTGAGGGCTGGCACGGCGACGGCAATTCCGCCCGCACCGCCATCATGTACGCGCTCTGGAAGACCCAGGGCACATACATCGAGCCATGGCGCGAGGACGTGCGCTTCGGGGCGTCGCGCAAGGACGGGAAGCTGTATCTGGTCGTGACGGCCGAGAAGCCGTGGAAGGGGCGCGTGCGGTTCGACGTTCCGCGGCACCGCGAGTACCTGAAGCTGCCAATTGACTACACGCGAATCAACCAGTTCCCCGAGTGGTTCACGGTCGACAAGGACGAGAGCTACACCGTCCGCCGTGTCGCCGCGCCCGACCCGGAGACGCGATCGGGGACTGAGCTCTCCGAGGGCCTTGCCGTGGAGTTGACCAGGAAGAACCGGACCGCGTTGATCATGATCGACGAGGCGGAGTGACGTACGGCCGATAGCCGCTACCGGGTTGACACGCTGCGCCCGGGAGGTGCACGACTCAATGGACGAGACGATAACAGCAGGCTTCATCGGCTGTGGGAGCCACGCCCGCCGGAACGTGTTCCCGGCGCTGCAGTTCGCGCCGGTGCGCCTCACGGCGACCTGCGACATCGACATTGCGCGAGCCGAGGAGTGCGCGCGGCAGTTCGGCGCCCAGCGCGCGTACGCCGGCCACGAAGAGATGCTCGAGCACGAGGATCTCGACGCCGTCTTCATCGTGACAGACTACGATGAGCATGGGCGCCCCAAGTACCCGCCGCTTGCCATAGACTGCATGCGCGCCGCCTGCCACGTGTGGATCGAAAAGCCCCCCGCAGCCAGCGTGGCCGAGATCGAGGATATGCAGCGCGCGAGCGAGGCGACCGGCAAGTTCGTCCTCGTCGGCTTCAAGAAGTGCTTCGCGCCGGCGGTCCGGCGCGCGCGGGAGATCATGCAGCGGGAGGAGTTCGGCTCCCTCACGTCGCTATACGTGCGCTACCCGCAGCGACTGCCCTCCGACCGCGACAAGAGAGAGGGCGGCAAGCGGCTGCGCGGCTTCCTGGATCACATCGCGCACCCGGGCTCCATCGTGCAGCATCTCGCCGGCCCGATCAGCACCGTGATCCACCAGCGGACAGGCGATGATGAGGGCGGCGGGGGCTTCGCGCTACTGCGGCTCGCCAGCGGCGCCGTGGGAACGATGCACTTCTCGGCGCATCAGTCGGGCACCAGCCCCCTGGAGCGCGTTGAGGCCATCGGGCACGGCGCCAACGTCGTCATCGACAACGGCATCAAGCTCACCTACTACCGCCCGGGGCGCCGCGGCCCCGGCGGCTACGGTCGCGCGACCAGCTACATGGGCGACGACGACACGGCGCCCATCTACTGGGAGCCGGAGTTCTCCCTGGGGCAGCTCTACAACAAGGGGCTCTTCCTGCTGGGGTACGCACAGGAGGTGGCGTACTTCGCCGAGTGCGTCCTGGCAGACGAGCGCCCGACGATGTGCGGCCTCGAGGACGCCCTCGAGGTCACGAAGCTGTACGAGGCGCTGTTGCGCCCCGAGGGCGAGATCGTACCGCTCTGACCGGGCGGACGGCTCCGTCGGCACCGACCGCCGCGGCGTGCTCCATGATGAACTCCGCCACCGCCTCCCGCCGTGCCACCACAAGGCGATCGCAGATCGCGCATTCCCGCTGGTCCGGGGAGCGCTCGCGGCAGTTGAGCAGCTCGTTGGCCTTCACGCACATCGCCGTTGCCAACTCGCGGCGCCCCAGGTCAGTCTGCGCCCTCCCCATGGCCTCTCCCAACCGCTCGATGGCGGCCTCGTGCCGCCGGAAGATGTCGCACGCAATGAGAGATGAGGTGTTTTATCTTGGCAGCCTA
>JASFTE010000200.1:0-7931 GCA_050114035.1 Armatimonadota bacterium
GACGCGGAAGACGACGATGCGCGGGCCCTCCGCCTCGCAGGCCTCGCGCAGGCTGCCGGGGCCGGAATCATTGAGGTTGGTGACGAGAAAGACCTTCCCGCCTCTGCCCCCGCGGGTGTGGGCGCCGAAGCCCTCGGCCCCGGGGAAGGCCGGCACCGTCTCGGCGGCCAGACCTGCGGTCCCCACCAGGATGGTCACGGTCACGACGAGTCGACTCACAAGCTGCAGTCCAAAGCGCTTCGACATCCTTATCACCTCCGACGATCGCTCGGCCTATGGCCTGTCCGCCGCACGCGGAGTCGTCCCGTTCAGATACTCCTCGATATTCGTGTATCCATCAGAGTCCGCGTCTCCGTTGTTGTCCGACGCCTCGGCAGGATTGAGCCCATGCTTCCGCTCCCACTCACCGGGCATGCCGTCCTCGTCACTATCCGGCGGGGCGGGAGCGCTCTTGTACTCGGGCCAACCGCCGACGTCCGTCTGGGAGTTGATGATCCTGCCGCCGCCGGTCTTGATCTCCTCCACAATCCGCGCATCCACCGCATCCCGCGCCGGCAGCGTCGCGCCGCAGTCCGCCATGACCCTCTGGAACGCCGTCTCCACGTCATCCGTCGCCACCGGCGGAGCCTCCAGGGGCCTCTCGAGCCGCGTCACGCCCCGGGCCGCGTTCACCATCAGCCAGTTGTCGGCGTCTGCCTCCGCGTACCCCACGAGACAGTTGCCTGCCATGTGGAAGTGCCCGTTCGTGCTGCCCGGCGTGAGCCCGATCCTGCGCTGCTCCTCCCTCGTGGACGGGCCCGGCTTCAGGTAGTTCCCGATGAAGTTCACCTTCGTATACTGCGGCGTGGAGTTGTGCCCGGCGAGCCTTCCCCAATCGTAGATCACGTTGTTGCGGAAGTCCGTCCGCGACCCCGGCGCCAGACCGTCCCGGTCGCCGGCGAAGTGCGGATTGCGTGCCGTGTGGTGCGCGTACACGTTGTGGTGCATCGTAATGGCTGCCTCTTTGCCGTGCCCGATGTGCCCTCCGACGATCGACCCGTACGCGTGCGCGCCCTTGTAGTGGAAGGAGTCGTTCATGCTCTCCGTGATCATCGTCCACTGCACCGTGATGTTGTCGAGGCCCACTCCGGTCAGGGACAGCGTCTCGTCGTTGGCCCAGCTCGTTGAACAGTGGTCGATGATGACGTCCTGGCTCATGTAGACTGAGAGGGCGTCGGTCTGCCAGTCCTTCCCAGCTTCCTGCCGCTCGCGGCCGACCGCGTCGCCAACGCGGAAGCGCAGGTGGCGTATGATGATGTCGTGGGTGTTGCTGACCTGGGTCGCGTGCCTCCTGAGGCAGATGCCGTCCCCCGGGGCGCTCTGGCCTGCCAGCGTGAGGTACGGCTCCGTGATGGCCAGCGGCGCCCTGAGGTCTATGATTCCCCCAACGCGGAACACGACGATCCGCGGGCCCTTCGTCTCGCATGCCGCGCGGAGGCTGCCGGGGATGGGCCTCTCGGCCTCGGGATGATAGTCATCGAGGTTCGTCACGGGCAGGACCGTGCCGCCTCGTCCGCCCTTGGCATACGCGCCATAGCCCTCGGCCCCGGGGAATGCCGGCACTTCGGCCGCGCGGCAGCGCGCCACCGCACTGACCAATAGAATGGCACCGACGACTGCTGGCATGCGGTGGGGGGCTCGGATCACGGTACTCCACCCTCTCGCAGCATCTCAGAATGCGCCCTGCCGTGCGCTGCCCGCACAGCGCATGAGGCTCATTCGCCACGTCCATGCCGGGTCCTTGATCGGGGGAGAAACAACGGTGATACGGAGGCCGGTGATGGCTCCGCAGTAGAGCAGCGGACGATCCCGGGGTGGCAGCAGGGGAGGGGCTTATGCCGTGACCTTTGTCAGGACGCGCCGGAGTTCGGCGAAGCGACATGGCTTTGCCAGCACCGCCTGGACGCCGTGCCGGCTCAGCTTCTCGGGCGTGATGCTGTCGCCCCAGCCGGTGAGCAGGACGACGGCCGGATCGTTCCCGCTGGCGCGTGCCGCCTTGGCGACATCCCACCCGGTTACGCCGGGCATGCCGAGATCCGTCAGGACGAGGTCAAACGTCTCCTGGCCCAGAAGCGCGACGGCCTCCCGGCCGCTGGCGCACTCGGTCACCTGGTGCCCGTCGGCCCGAAGCGCGTCAATGAGCGCGCTGCGGACATGCGCCTCGTCGTCGGCCACGAGGATCCGCACGCGGCCTGCCGTCGCCACCGCCGCGTCGGCCGGCTCATCTTCGACCGTCGAGATCGCGGGAAGGCTGATGTGGAATGTCGTCCCCGCGCCCTCCTCGCTCTCGACGCTGATCGAGCCTCCGTGCGCCGCCACGGTGGCGTACGCGACGGTGAGGCCCAGCCCCAGCCCTCCCTCGCCCTTTGTGCTGAAGAACGGATCGAAGATGCGTGCAATGTCCTCCTCGGACATCCCCATGCCCGTATCTGACACCGTGATGACCGCGGTGCTCTCGCACCGCCGAGTGCGGACGGTCACCGTGCCGCCCTCCGGCATGGCATCCACCGCGTTGATGATCAGATTCGACAGCACGCTCCGCAGGTCGGCTGCGTTGCCATCCACAAGGGCGTGCGCGCCCAGGTCCGTCACGGCCTGTATCCGCTTTCCCTGCGCCTCGGCCTCGTCGCGCCACTTGGGCTGAGTGAGGGCGACGGCGTCTGTCACCACCTCGTTGAGGTCCACCCGCAGGAAGTCTCCCCTCGGCCCGACGCGGGCGAAGTCCTGAATGCGCCGCACAGTCGCCGCGGCATCGTGCGCGGCCTGGTCGATTATCTCCAGCCGCGTGCGCGCCGTTCCCTCGGGGGAGGCGGACAGCATCAACTCGGTGTGTCCCAGTATCGCGGCGAGGGAGTTGTTGAAGTCGTGCGCCACGCCACTCGCGATCTCGCCCAGCGCGCGAAGGCGCTCGGATTGCAGCAACTGCTGCTGGGCCTGTCGCAGCTCGTCGTACGCCCGGGCCTTCCCCTCGAACAGGCGGGCGTTCTGGACCGCTATGGCAGCGTGGTGCACAAGCAGCGTCAGCACTCGGAGTTGTGGTCCTGTGAACCCGAGCGTCGAGCCGCTCTTCACGAGCAGCCCACCGATCACCTCATTGTTCACTTTCAGCGGGACTCCAACCGCTTTCTGGATCCCCAGGGCCTCGTCCTCAGGGGCAAGCTCGGGGGGCGCGTCCTCGCCGACGCCCGCCTGCACGAGCGTCCCCCGTCGTATCACTGTCCACGGCACGCCCTGCATACTGGAATCCAGGGGCTCCTGCACGAGTTGTCCGTCCCCGGCCGCGACGACCACCTCTTCGAAGCGCTCGCTGGATTCGCCTAACAGAGCAATTACCGTGCGCTCGGCCTTCATGACCCGTGCCACGCTCTGCACGATGAGCCGGAGCGTCTTCTGCAGCTCCAGCGTGCCCGTGATGGCCCGGGAGATGCGAAGTGCGCTGTGCATGGCGGCGAGGCTCTGCTCCATCTGAGCGTGCAGCCCGGCCCTGTCGATGGCCACTGCGGCCTGATCGGCGAAAGCTGTCAGCAGCTCCAGGCTGTCCTCGCCAAAAAGCCTCTGCGTGATCAGGTTGTCCACCGACAGCGCGCCGATCACCTTGCCCTGGGCCCGCAGCGGCAGGATGGCATTCTGCGTGACGCCCTCATCCATGTATCGTCGCATACTGGTGGGCACATCTTCCCAGGCATTCTCGGTCAGGAAGATGTCCCGCTTGCCCAGGACGAGGTCGGCAAAGATGCTGTCGCCCTCGTCGAGCGGATACACGCCGTGGCTTATGTCCTCGATGTTGCCGGATCCGTCGGTCCCGATCCTTCCCCGCACCACGCTCGCCGCTTCGTCCACCAGGAACACCCCGGCTCGGTCGAAGCCAACGCTCTCCCGCACGCCGCTGACGATGGCTTTGAGCGTCTCGTCCAGGTCCAGGGAGCTCGTGGTGCGCCGTCCCAGTTCGTACAGCGTGTGCAGGGCGGAGAGTCGCCGCGCCAGGTCCTCGTGCAGTCGCGCGTTCTCGATGGCGGCCGCCGCCTGACTGGCGAACATCTCCAGCAGCATCACGTCCTGCGGTGCGTAGTCCCGAGGCTGCTTCGAGTAGATCGTGAGCACGCCCGTGCAATGCTCGCGCGCGATGAGGGGAACGCAGCACAGCGCCTGGAGGCCCTCGGCGAGCGCCAGATCCTTGCGCACCGGCCGCTCGTCGGCCGAGATGTCGGGTACCGCGATGGGGTCATGCGTTTCGGCCACCATCCCGGCGATACTCTCGCCGATGGACAGCCGCCCCTTGGCTTTATACTGCTCGCTCAGGTTGTACCCCTGCGCCAGTTCGAGCTCGGTGCCGTGCTCATCGAGAAGGCGGATCGAAGCGCTGTCTGCGCCCAGCAGCCGGGCGGCATACTGCACGATCGTTGCGAGAACTGCATCGAGGCTCAATGAGTTGACCACGTGCCGGCCGGTGTCGGCCAGCGCCGTGAGCCGCGCGTTCAGCTCCGCGAGCGGCGCGGACTCCATGGCGCTGCCGACAGCCGCACCCACCAACTGCCCCAGCGACTGCAGCCGCGGCAGGTCGCCTTCCCCGAATCCCTCGCCATCGGCCGCTACTGCCAGCAGCACTCCCTGCACGCCGTCGTTGGCGCTCAGCGCCACGCCCGCAAGGCGCCCCGACCCACCATCCGAGGCTGCTGCAGTGCCGTCCAGCAGCACCGGTTCGGCCGACTCCAGGGCGCGTTGGCACAGCTCCCGTTCGGGTCCGCCGGCGGTAAGGGCGCGCAGAACGGTGTCTGGCAGCCCGTGGTGGGCGGCCAGGTACAGCCCCGCATCGCTCCTGCCGGCCAGCAGCAGGCCACTGCCCCGCGCGCAGATGGCCGCCGTCGCCTGCTCGACTATGGCGGTAAGCGTTCGGTCAGGATCGGTGGGATCGGAGCCGGTGAGCATGCCCTGGTTCGTCTCTGCGGAGGCGGCTGCTTCGTCCCCCGGAGTCGCGGTCATGTCTCTCCCTTCGCAACGAGTTCGATTGTGGTGCCGAGGCACGCATGACGGCCCGCCTGTCCCCGACGGCGGGCCGCGTCAAGGCCCTTCTACCATACAGCGTCGGCTTTCCCCGCATTCATCCTCAGCGTTGCCGGCATGACCTGGATCATGGTCGCCCGCCCTGCCAGCAACAGGTATCCCCACCCGATGCGACGAAGTCCAACGTCAGGCGGCTGGTCGCTCAGCTGCCATGCCGACGCCACCCAACTGGCACGGCCATCCTCGTTGTCCGGAGGCGCGACCATGCGAATCTGCGCACTGACCTTGGTCCTCGCCGCCGTCGCATATCCGGCCGCTTCACAGAATGGTGAGGTGACCGGCAGCGTCTTCGTGGAGTGGGGGTTCGGGGAGGGCGAGGTGCGTTGGGACGGGACGCTTGAGATCTCCCGGGGCAAGCTGCTCAATGTGCAGCCCTACTCGTTCGACCCCACCCCGAAGGTGGACGCGTTCCTCCCCGAGGAGCGCCGCTGGACGTCGCTCACGATCGGCCGGACCGACGGTCTGACCTTCGACGTGCTGGCGCCGCCGGCCGCGGTCATTCTGCTTGACACGAAGCCGGGCCGCTTTGAGGTGAAGCTCGCCGAGTTGATGGCCAACTCGCCGCTGACGTTCGCCGCGGCCGATGGGAACAGGCTCGTCGTGACATTCCATGAGGCCATTGCCCTGGACCGCGTGCGCATCGGCGACGATACAGTGGATGACGACTACCCGGCGATGGCCGTCGGGCGGGATGGGCGGGCCGCGGCGGTGTGGCTGCGCTACCAGGAGGGCGCCGACCGCATCATGGCGGCCTCCTTTGACGGGCAGACGCTGGGCCAGCCGGTCGCCGTGTCGGCCAGACTGGGCGACAACTTCCGCCCTCAGGCAGCGACACTGAGCGACGGGACCACCTGGATCGTCTGGCCACGCCGGTCGGACGCCACGGGCTTCGACATCTATGCCCGGCCGCTCAAGGACGGTCGCCTGGGGGCCGAGAAGCGCGTGGGGGCGGCGCCGGGGCCGGATCTGCACTGCTGCGTCACGGCGGTCGATGACGCGCTGTGGGTCTTCTGGCAGGGATGGCGTGACGGGAGCTTCGATGTCCTCTACCGGACGCTTCGGGGAGGCGAGCTGTCGCCGGAGATGAGCGTGACGAGCTCGGCGGGGAGCGACTGGGAGCCCGCCGCGGCCGTGGGCCCGAATGGCGAGGTGACGTGTGTGTGGGACACGTATCGGCACGGCTCCTACGATGTGTACGCCCGCACGTGGCGTGATGGCAAGTGGGGGCGGGAGATGCCCATCGCCGCCAGCGAGAACTTCGAGGCCCGTGCTTCGGTGGCCTATGACTCCGAGGGCGCCGCGTGGATCGTGTGGGAGAACGGCGGGCCCGGGTGGGGCAAGGACTCGACGAACGCCGGCCTCCACAGTACGCGAACGCTGGAGCTGCGGTGCCTGGTCGGTGACACGGTGCGGGAGCCGGAGGCAGAGCTCAGGGCGAACTTCCCCGAGAGGATCGCGAAGCAGTGCGAAATGGGGCAGCTCATGCGCGACGGAGACGGTCGGCTGTGGCTGTTCTTTCGCCACCTGGTGGCGGGCGGAGTGTGGGCGGCGTACGCCAGCGTCCACGGGCCCGAGGGTTGGTCGGCGCCGGTCGCTCTGCCGGACAGCAAGGGGCGGCAGGACGAGAAGGTGGGCCTCGCGGCGGGCCCGGACGGGCCGCCCTGGGCAGCCTGGGGAACCGACAACCGGACGCGCAACGTGGCGCTGAACCCGGACGTGCTGGTCGCTCAGCTCATCGCGCCTGCGTCCGCGGTCGCCGGCCCCAGGCCGGGTGCGCGAGTGGCAGTGACGCCGGTGGAGGTCCCTGCCGATGCTCCCCGTCCGCGACGCGCCACGTTCCCCGACGGCGAGCGCCTTCTGCTCTTCGGTGACCTGCACCGCCACACGGACCTATCCGTGTGCCAGACGGGCAGGGACGGCTCCATGGCCGACCTGTACCGCTATGCGCTCGACGCCGCTCGGCTCGACTTCATCGCGGTCACCGACCACATCCAGCACATCAAGGTCCCGTCGGCCTACGAGCGCTGGCGCACCGAGAAGATGGCGGACATGTACTTCATCCCGGGGCGCCTGACGCCCCTGTTCGCCTACGAACGGAGCCAGCGCTTCCCGTACGGGCACCGGAACGTGGTCTCGCCAACGCGTGGCCAGCTCCCCGTCCCGCGGACCGACGAGAACAGGCCGACGAGCGCCAACCAGGGCTACCCGGGCGAGACGCGGATCGCCCCGCCGACGTTCTGGGAGCGCATTCGGGGCGTGGATCCGGACCAGATCACAATCCCGCACACGTCGGGGAACAAGACGATGGGCCAGGACTGGCAATTCAATGACCCTGAGATCGAGCCCGTGGTCGAGATATACCAGGGGTGCCGGATCTCCTACGAGCATCCCGGCGCCCCCGACCCGACGAAACCGCGGAGCGGCACGAACGAGGTAGGAAGCATCTGGACGGCGCTCGCCAAGGGCTTCCGGCTGGGCTTCATCGCCTCCAGCGACCACGCGTCAACGCACATCTCGTACGCGGGCGTCTACGCCGGGGAGCACACTCGCCATGCCATCGTGGAGGCCATCCGCGAACGGCGCACGTTCGCCGCGACCGACACAATGGGCCTGCACTTCTCCGTCGGCGGGTATCCCCTGGGCTCTGAGCTCGCGGCCCGCCTGGCGGATCCGCCCTCCATCGAGGTTGACGTCCTGGGCATGAAGCCGGTGGCGCGCATCGACCTCATCAAGGACAACAAGGTCGTCTACTCGACCGAGGGGGCCGGGCCGCGGACTCGCTTCTCATACCAGGACGCGGCGGCCGCCGCGGGCACTAGCTACTACTACAT
>JASFTE010000201.1:0-7909 GCA_050114035.1 Armatimonadota bacterium
GCATCTGGTGCGGCGTCGTACACTAACAGGCATTTGAGTTCCATCGTCTCTCCTCCCTCCGGCGCTCCTGGCGCCACGTCTGCCGGGCAGTCCCGGCAGATGCGGGGCCAGGGGCGGCTACTTCAAAAGCCTGCCAAGGATCTTCGCCGCGGTGCTGTCGGACGGGATGCGCTTGAACTCTGCGTTCGACAGCCTCGCGCGCATCGCCGTGTCGAGGCAGCCGCGCCCGTCATAGTAGCGGGCGATGTCGTCGGCCGCGCGCTGCATGAGCATGAGTGCATCGTCTATGGCGGGCTGCTGGTCTGCCGGCACTCCCGCGCGCAACTCCTGCAGTTGGGCGATTGCTCCCTCTATTCGGTCCTTCTGCTTCGCTTTGCTGCTCGTCGCTTCGTTGGTCATCTTTTTCCCTCCGTCCTACTGTACCCATTATATACCCATTGCGGGAGGATGTCAAGCATTATTTTGCCCGCCCGGGGGCGTGTGTAATATAGATTACAGTGGTGTGGGAGGGGGAATAGAGGGCCCCGGGGCCACCATCACGGGCAACCCCGGGGGAGGGAGGGCACAACAGCACACCGTCACGCGAGACTACTCATACGTCACAAGCACGCCGTGCACCACATCGGCACTCTCGGCGGCCGACGTCTCGTCGCTGACGTCGCGGAACAGCATGAGGCTGCAGAGGTCGTCGCGGGCCAGCGTGACGTTGCCAAAATCCAACTCTGCAATGGCAAGTTGGCCAGCCGTGCCCGGCACCGTGATGAGGCCCCAGGAGGTGTTCTGATTCGCGGTGCCTGCTGCGTCCAACGTCTCCCCGCTCGTTGCGCCCTTGAGCGTACCCTCGAACTTGACCTCGCCGGTAGTCACCGACGCCATCACGAACGGCACGAATACGTGCAGGTTGCCGTGGTAGTCATCGGGCAACATGAAATTGGCGAACGCGATGTCATCGGCACCGTTCTCGAACTCCAACTGCCGCCACAGACATTGCCCGTCGGTGCCGCCGGTGTTCGGGCCAGTCGGCGGGTTGGTGCCGTCGAGCACGAAGTCATCGACCGGAACGAAAAATGACCGCCGCCGCCACTGCCGCTCATCAACGAGGTTGCTCAGCGTGTCGCTGCCGTTCCAGTCCACACTGCAGATGCGCAGGTGCACTGTGGAGGGCCAGGCAGTCGCCTTCTTCAGCGTGTCATCGGCCGTATCCACATAGATGTACCACGTGTCGCTCGCGTCGCCGCCCGTGAACGCCACCGACTCGGAGCCGGCATAGCGTTGCCCATCATAGTAGCCCTCGCCCGACGCCACATCCACCTCGTCGTTCCCGGCGTCGATGCTGCCGGCGAGGCCGGAGACGCAATAAGACTCGGCCGTATTGGCCTTGTCGCGCAGCTCAATCTCCGCCTGGACATAGCCCTGCCAGTTGTTGAGGTGTGTCGCCGTCAGTGTCTGCCCTGCGCTGAATGTTACGATGCCAAAATCTGTCTTGGCCATTACCCTGTCACCCTTCCGTTGTCCAGGCCGAGCGGCGTATAGTCCAGAGCCACTTCAGCCTCTCCGAGATTGCTCGTCCCTATCACGAAGGCGTCCGCACCCAGGACAAGTCCGCGGGGCCCGTCCAATAGGTGCGTTCCCAATATGCCAAAATCGCACATGAGCACCCCGGTGCTGTCGCTCACGTAACTACTGCCGATTGCCGCCACCCTCGGTGCCATCACTCAGTCAACTCCCCCAAGAATGTCGTCTCCCACCGGAGCGTATCCATCCGCGCCTCGCTGCGCTTTTCTGTTATGCGGAAGATTGTGTCGCTTGGCACGTTGCAGTTCGCGACCGTGCCCACCTTGACGAAATCGTTGGGCATGAGCTCTGGGTGGCCACGGCACTTCCAAAGCACGAGGTTGGAGATCCGGAGCCGCTCCTCCAACCTCCCCTCCGCCCGCAACTCGGGAGCGTCCATGTCAAGATCCGTTATGACCTCCCACCAGTCGTCGCCCAGGAACTTGTCATCGGTCCGCGCGAACTGACTGTCCGCGTCGCGCACCATGACCCTGACGACCGACTGGCCTTTCTTGCCCACGACGGCCACATGGTTGCGGAAATCGTCGAGTCCGCGCTCTCCGTCGAAGCGCGTGATGAGGTTGGCGCCTGTGCCCGAGTCGTTGATGGTGAGCTCCTCGGCGCCGTCTGTGTAGGTAGTGCCCGGCCAGATGCGCACCACGCCCGAGGGCATGAAGCGGACGAAGATGCCATACGGCTCCCACGAGGCGTCGCTACTCGCGACGGCGTTGCAGAGGTGATCGAGGATACGCAACGGGTTGGCATCGTCGTCGTAGGCGAACGAGACGAGGCCCACATCATCCCACGGCACCACGTAGTCCTCCATGCTCGTGGGAATCTCAATGAGCGAGTCGGGAACACCGCAGCGATTGAGCACGTAACGGCAGGCGTCGCCGAATGGCCAGCCGCCGAACGCGGGAAACATGAAAGCCGCCTTCTTGCGAAACCGGAACGCCCAGTCGCGGGCGCGGAGCTTGATGAGCGCGCGGCCTGCGTCGTCGCGGAACCGCCGCCAGTATTTGGGTTTGTCGAGGAAGCCCGCGAACTGATCGTAGTACGTGAGCCCGTCCCGCCCACCGCCGTCATCCCAGCCCATCTGTAACTTCGTCCAGTTGTTTCCCTTCCACTCATACTGCCCATCCCAGTTGCGCACCGTCGCCTTGAGCACTGAGCCGCGGTACGTGTCCCGAATGCGCCACTCGACGCGGTAGAGGTCGCCCGCCTCCGTGAGGTCGGCGAGGAAATTGTCGTCGAGCGCCGTGCCGAGAGACGTAGTGCCGTACATTGACGACCATCCGACGACGGGCGTCTGTTGCGGGTCGCTGGTGGAGAGGGTGAGCTTGAGCCGGTGTTGGTCGCTGGGCACGCGCTGCGTCTCAACCGCTGCGCTCACGCTCGTGCCCGTCGGTGCTGTGTAGCCGCTGACATCCTCGGGTACCACGAACGTGTTCGCGGCAGGCGTGTAGTACGGCTCCCATTCGAGCCACTTCGAGTGCGCTGTGCCTCCCGTGTCGAAAGTGAGGGTCTGGAGGTGGAACTGCATCGCGTGACGGATGGCCCGCACAGCCACGCGCCCCGGTTCGAGCCAGTCATTGACGCCGTGCCCGAGAACGCGCGTCACCCAGTCGGCATGAGCGCCCTTGAAGCTGATGACCGTAGCCCCCGGCAGGTTGCGGAAGACGAGTCCTTTCGCCTTCGGGCCGCTGTTGTCGAGCAACTCTGCGCCGGGTATGCCGCTCTGGAACTCGTCAACGATCTCCCCCGACCGGAACAGGGTCGGGTACTTGTAGGTGTCGCTGCTCAGAGGCAGCACCAGCATCAACTCATCCGACTCGCCGTAGCGCAGGATGATCTCCACGCCCACGTCGCCACTGACGTCCCGGTGCGGTGCGTAGTCAAACCAAGTGAACGCAAACTGGGGGCGGGCGGGCAGGAGAAAGGTGGAGACGGCCGTGCCGGTTTGGTTGGCCCGCGAGTCGTGATACCATAGATAGTTCACGGAGGGCTTGTCGGGAACGAGCGGCGCCGCCCACTGTTCCGGCGGGCTGCACGCCCATTGCGACAGCGACATATTCGTCTTCTGGACCTTCCCCCGCAACGTCAACGCCGGGTAGTTCGGCGACACAACCTCAGTGCCCGCCAGGTCCCACGAGGGTTCTGTGGCCAGCGGCGTCACGAGGCCACTGACGCGCTGGGCATCGGCGCGGAAGTCGAGTGGGACGCCGACGCCCGGGGCCAATACCTTCCCCTTCTGGTCCGGCTCGCCTATCTCCAAAATGACAGCCGGCTTGATGTTAGCCACCGACCAACCAACTCCCGGGCTCGCCGCCCTCGTCGCTGTAGTACACCGTGAGTCCATCCGCGCTGTCGTGCAACTCCACAATCACACGCCCCGACGCACTCACTGCAAGCCCCGCAGGTTCCTCCTCCGACCCGCCCACGAGGCTCTCCTCTGACGCATCCGAGAATGTCACGACCGACTGGTCAACGCTACTGCGACGCGACAGGTACACGCTCCCGGCGTCGTAGTGCGTCCGGTACTCAATGCCGGCCAGGACCACGAGGGTTGGGAGCTTGTCTGCCATCTATGCCGCCCCCAACTCCGCGTCGACGAATGTCTCGCGCAGGCCCGTCGAGTCGCTCCACTGCACATGCAGTCGCGCATCAGGGAGCCACTCAATTTGCGGGCGTTCGGGTGAGAACCCGCCCAGGCCCGCGTAATCCAAGCTGTCGCCATTCAGTTGCAGCGTGCCCGAGGGCGTGGCGATCACCATGCGCCTCTCCCACGGCACCTCTGCCCTACTCCTGTACCGGGCCACCACATCGTCTCCCTCGATATGCACCTCGTAAATGCGTCCGTCAACGCCGATGGCCAGATCCGGTTCGCGCTCGCCCTCCGCGATGCGATGGGCCACATAGGCCATGACGGCCATGCGGGTGGCGATGATGCAGGTGTGCCGATAGCTCGGGTTGTCATTGACAAAGTCGAACGCGCCCGCCGACAACCATCCCGCCGTCGTCTGCCATGCCCCGCCCGACTGCCGCGCCCAGCAGGCCACCACCTCGTTCGCGGCGTCGCCGAGCGTGCATGGCCAACCCTCCTCATCAGCCTCATAGATCGGCACGATAGCCCGCCGGTTGGCCTCGGCGTCGCCCGTGTCGGGGAGCACCCAGGTGAAACGTACTATATCACCTGCGGCATCCGTGGTTCGCATCGTGCCGTAGAAATAGAGGCTCGTCCCATCCGTCCGCTTGGCCTGAATGCGAATCTCTACATCCTCGCTCGGCGACTCGGTGATGCTGACCTTCGGCTGTGCCGGGCCGATGTCCCGCCCCGCCGCCACGCCCGTTGCCGACATGCTCGTCCCCGCTGAGAATCCGCCCGAGTGGTCCCAACTCCCCATCGTGACATGCGAGGCCAGGTAACGATATGTCTCCCCCGGTGCACTGCCAGAGCCCCAGTCATAGGCCTCGGGCCGATACCACGCCCTGCGCGTCAGGCGCGTCTCCGTCAGGTTCAGGGCGTCTGGCGTGGCGATACGGAGTTCTATGTAGTCCCCCTCAGCCGCCGGGTACAGATCCCAGTACGCCCGCGAGTCCCGGCCGCACGGCCCGAAGCTGCAGCCGAACCGCGAGGCCCCATCACCTGGGTCATGCAGCGTCGGGTGCCCGCAGTAGTAACAGATCATGTGCGAGAAGCCCGCCGGGTGCGGGTAGTCCTCGGGTGGCTCCGGCGGGTTGGCGAGCAGGGCCATAACACGAATCGGGTCCTGCTTGTAAGAGGCGAACTCCATGCCGTAGTCAACGGGCCGTTGGGGCTCTACCAGCGCGCGGCTGGACCAGTCGACGAACGCTCCGCGGATGCGCCCAGCTACATCATACTCGGCCTCGTTGTTGCCGCCGTCATATTCGATGTCCTCGGGAGACGCCGGCACCTCACCGCCGATCCAGACGCCCTCCACGAAATTCGCGGCGTCGAGGAGGTCGCTGCCTGCCCACAACTCCCATGCACACTCGTCCGTCGGCGGGTCCTCGGTGCACGGGTCCCACGGGCCGGCGATGCGCGGCACGGGGTCGGAGTACATACAGCCATTGTACGCATCCTCGTGCATCTCTACCGTCGCATACCCGGCAGGGCAGTAATCGCCCGCCACGAGGTGCATACCACCGGCGCGGCCATAGAGATGCGGATATGTGCCCTGCCCGTGGTATTTGTAGGCGAGTTGCGGTTCTTGGACGACGATGCGCCCGCCGACGCTGTGGAACGGCCGCCAGTCATTTTCCTCCATCGTCGCGTGGCACCCCCGGAAATCGCCATCGTCGACGAAGATCGTCGTATAGTCGTGGGTGTAGCCGTCCCCAGCGTTGACATCCTTACCATCGTGCCCCACTACGCCGTACCCGCTCCCATCCGTCTCGCCCAACTCAAGCACATAGCAATCAACGAGGTCCTCACCGTCGTACACGTCAATTTTGCATTTCACCATCGTGTTGGCGAGCGGCACCCCCGGGCACTGCATCCAATAGCCCCAGTAGAGGTCGTCGTCGTCTGCCGCGAACGTCGAGAAGCTCAGGCCCGCCTCCTCTGTCTCCCCCCAGCCAACCTCCACGGTTACCGGCGCGGCGAAATCGGTGAACTCACCCCCCGCAGAGTCGTATCCCAGCAGCACGTACTCCCCAGCGGGCAACCCGTCCAGCGTGGCCTCGCCGGCACCATCTAGCGTGACGCTCTGGTAGTAGCCGTGCTGGAATGCGGCTTTGCCGATTGCCCTGGTATACACATCCACCGAGGCGTCAGCCTGGCCCGTGATGTCAATGGCGCCATGCGCGTAGTTGAATGTCGTCTCCGTCCCGTCCAGCGGCAGGTCGCATGTCGCCCCATACGGCTCACTCTCTGTCGGGCCTGAGTAGTGCACGGTACAACTCGTCACATATGCGCGGTGCCCTTTGGCGGCCGTCTCGGGGCTAGCATCCCGGAAGTCCGTCTCCCGCTGCGTCATCGCCCCCTCGCCGCGCGGGAACACGAGGCCGTCCTGCTGCATCGGGTAGTCGAACCTCGCCGTCCCTGCAACACCGCCTACTATGGCTGTGACTACCACATATTCAATAGCACCAGAACTCGTGTTGATGCCCATGCCATTGAGCCAAACGAACTTGTAGTCCGTGCTCTCCTGCACATCATGTCCATTGAACGTGAGGATGAGGCCCTCGTCGTCAGTCGGCGTACCGTCAATTTGGAACAGGAGCCGGAGCCGGTAGCCCATCTCGAAGTCCTGCGCGAACGGCGGCTCCTGCAGCGGATACGGCCCGATGAGCGTGCCCCAGTAGTGCGGGTCGTGCGCCATGATACAGTACAGGTCCGGGTTGTCGGCGCTCTGCAGCAGGTGCACCGGCATAGACACCACTACCGGTGCGAAACTCCCGTCATTGACCTGATAGATCGTGCCCGTCACGTTGCCGGTGGGCGTGTCAAATGCGTACTCGCCACCGGCGCCCGACGAGCCGGACTGCACGACATTGCATGTATGCGTGCCAACCTCAATGGTCTGCATATTATGCGATGCGCGAGGTGGCCAGAGGATGCGGCGGGGTGCGTCTACGGCGCGGCGGCGGCGAAGTCCAGTTCCTGCCAGTCCCTCCGTGCTTCCTGGAGTTGGTCCTCGTCGATGTTACCGATTCCGTCGAGGCGCAGGACGAGCGTATTGCCCTCCTGCTCGAAGCCAACCGTGGTGCGCGGTAGCGCGCCAGATTCACGCAATTTGGCAGCAGTGGGTCGTTGGATGTACTCTGCCCTGCCTTCCAATTCGCGCCTAACCGCAGCCCGCTCGGCGTCTGTTGGTGCGGGCAATTCGGTAAAGCCCCCTCGGAGGGTGCGGAGGCCGCGGGGTCCTCGCGTAAGTAGCGCAGTCATTTGAGCTAAGGGCGAGAATAATGCAAGGAGTTCGTAAAAGCCGGCCTTCACGGTGAGCTTCGTGTCTTCCCAGTTCTTGGCAATGAGCACGATGTCTGTGATGAGCAAGGCAATGGCAATGGCCCATAGGGCAAACACGCCGACGCCGGCGGCCATCGTCCCTATGAATGCCCCCACGCTCACCCCCGCCGTATTCGCGGCCACGGTTATCATAGCGTAGGCACTGACGAGACTGGCCACCGTATTGACTATCGGATACAGTATGAGCGCGAAAGCGGCAAATGCCGCAGTGCCCTTGGCGATATTGGTGGTCGCTTGGGGGTGCAGCGTCATCAACTTCTGCAGTTCTTGCAGCTTCTTCGTAACGGCATCAAGGCTTGGTTTGAGCGTCCGGCCTAACGCTGCACCGAAGTCCTCCAATGTATCTCCCCACGCAGCCTTGAT
>JASFTE010000202.1:0-7879 GCA_050114035.1 Armatimonadota bacterium
CACCCGCTGCAGTGCCACCCCAACGCGTCGAGCCAGTCATAGAAAGGAAGAGCGGGATGCGCAAGATGACCGAAGAGAACATCTCCACGTCGTTCGCCGGCGAGAGCCAGGCGCACATGAAGTACCTGAACTTCGCGAAGAAGGCGGAGGAGGAGGGCAAGCAGAACGTGGCGCGGCTGTTCCGAGCCGCGTCGTTCTCCGAGCAGGTGCACGCCTCCGAGCAGCTTGCCACCATGGGCGGGATTGGCTCGACCAGCGAGAACCTCGCGGGAGGCATCGACGGAGAGGGCTTCGAGATCGATGAGATGTACCCGGCCTACATTATGGTGGCCGAGGCGCAGGGCGAGGCGGACGCGCAGCGGTGCTTCCGGCACGCGGTGGCAGCGGAGAAGGTGCATCACGGGCTCTACGAGCGCGCCAAGACGGCGGTGGATGCCGGCGGGGATGCGGCCATCGAGGAGATCTGGGTGTGCTCCTGCTGCGGGTTCACCATGGAGGGTGACGCGCCGGAGAGCTGCCCGATCTGCACGGCGCCGAAGAGCGAGTTCGTGAAGTTCTAGGACGGCCGTGCCGCCAGCTAAGGAGCGCCCTCGTAGTAGGCTATCACCGAGTGGCCGCAGGCTTCGCTGATGATGTCGATGCGGCCGTCCGCATTGATGTCAACGAGCTGAAGCAGGTGGCTGGGATAGCTGTTGGGAGCGATGTTGTGCCGCTTCCAGGTCCGCGACGCGCCCAGGTTCTGCAGGACGTACACGGCGTGCACCTCCTGATCCCAGCGGTCGAAGTCAAGCTCGCAGGCCACCGCGTCAAGGTCGCCATCACCGTCCAGATCGAGCACGGCGAGGCCCTCTGGATTGGTAATGCCCTCGTCTATCACGTGTCGCTTCCAGTTGCCGGCCTCTGGGTTTGACGGGGCGGCGAACCAGTAGACGCCCCGTGCGTGATGCCCGGAGGAGACGACCAGGTCCAGGTCCTTGTCTCGATCCATGTCCCGCAGGAGGGCATTGGAGATTCCCTGGCCGTCGGCAACGGGATGCCACGTCCAGCGGCCGGTGGGATCGTCGGGCGCCTCGTACCATCCGTTGCTGTATGCCAGGTCCACGTGGCCGTCTCGATCCACGTCGCCCACGTCGAGGCCGGCGTGGTTGCTGCGGCCGTGGTTGCGGCCGGGCTCGATGATGTGCTTCTCCCAGGGCTGCGATGGATCGCCCCCCGGCGCGAACCACTGGATCCTGAGGTTAGAGCGGGAGATGAGGTTGAAGACGACCTCGGCGGATTCGCCGTCTCCGTCGAGGTCGGCGAGAAGGGCATCGTGGAGGTAGAAGCGCGATGTGTCGGGTTCGATGGTGTGGAAGGGCCACGGCTTCGATGTCAGCTTGCCCCCTGGGTTCTCCCACCAGCCGATGTTGATGCGGTACTGGGCGCAGGCCACGTCGAGGTCGCCGTCGGAGTCCGCGTCGAAGAGGACGGCTCCGTTCGCGCCAATGTTGCCGGTGTCGTCGAGGGTGCCATGACGCTTCCAGCCCCTGGCGCGCCCATCGTTCTCGTACACGAAGAGCGCGCGGCCGCCGCCCGCGACGATGTCCATGTCCCCGTCACCGTCCACGTCCCCGGCCCGCACCCAGCCGGGGCGACCGTTGCCGCCGTAGCTGCGGTCGATGTACATGCGCTGGAAGCTGAAGTTCCCGGCGGGAGCGGCGAGTAGGAGAGCGGAGGCCGCACAGATGCCGGACAGAGCGATTGCCAGGTGGCGCGTTCCCATGGGGAGCGTCCCCGTCTATACGGGTTTGAGGCGTCGCACGGCGGCGCTGTCGGGATGCAGCGACAGGCGAAGGCCTCTACCCATGAGGACCTCACCCGTGGCGGTCCTGCCCTTCCTGGACGAGAAGGGATCGATGATCTGATAGGTCTTCGCGCCGGCGAGATTGACCGGAAGGAGCGTCTGCCTTTTCTGCTCGCCGCGCATGCGGTATGCCAGGATGACGGCCTCGCCGGTATCTGGATCGAGGAACTGGACGACGTCCCAGTCTCCCGGGCTGCGCGGGTACGGTCGCAAGGGGTAGAAGTCCTTCGTGAGCAGTTGGCGGAATGTCCGATAGCCGTCGAGGTACTTGCGCACGCGGCGCCTTTGGCGCTTGGACCAGTTGGCGATGTGGCCGCAGAGCGTGATCGAGCCGGCCATCCGGGACATGAGCTCGAGCGGTCCGACCGCGTCGTCGCCGTCGTGCTCGCCGATGTACACCGAGCTGTTCGTGTAGTTGCCCGGGAAGACGCGAGCGCCGCCCGTCTGCATGATGCGGCAGATGTGCGGGTCCTCGGCGTGATCGCTGATGACCATGGTGCCCGCGCGGCGCAGCGTGCCGAAGTCGATCCGCTGCCCGCCGCCCGCGCAGTTGTCGATCATGAGGTTGGGGTGGCGCTCAAGCAGCGTGTCCAGGACCCGGTAGAGGCCCTTCATGTATGCGAACTGGACTTTGCCCGTCGGATCGACCGCGTCCCAGAAGGGCCCAGGCGGCTGGTTGTAGTCCCACCGGAGCCAGCGGATGTCGAGGCGCTCGACCCACCCGGATAGCATGCGGATGAGCGCGTTCTGGACGGTGCCTCGCGTAAGGTCGAGGTGGGAGTTCACCGGGCTGTCGGCCTGCCAGTACCAGTCGGGGTGGTCTCTGAGCCAGTCCGATCCGGCGCGGGCGCGTTCTGGCTCGAACCACAGGCCGAAGCGCAGGCCCCGGGAGCGGACGTACTCGGCGAGGGGCTCCAGCCCGCGGGGGAACTTCGACTCGTCCACGCGCTCCCAGTTGCCCACGCCGTCGGCGAAGTTCTCGCTGGCCCCGCCGTACCATCCGGCATCCACCACGAAACACTCCAGCCCGAGCTCTGCGGCACGATCGACCTGCTTCCGGAGCAGCTCATCGGAGAGCCGGTGCTCGATGCCGAACCAGTGATCATACGCAATAAGCGCCTCGGGGCGCTCGCCCTCGACGTCGGGAGACAGCACTTCGGCGATGTAGCGCCGGATGCTATTGACGCCGTCGCCGCCGTGGACGCCGATGTGAGCGGGCGGGAGCTCGATGGCCTCACCCGGCTCCAGCACCAGGCCATGTACCCTCGGGCCGCCGCGGAATGTGAAGCGCCCGTCCATCCCCGTGCCCATCTGCATCTCCCAGCGCCCGGACCACTCGAGCGCGGCCCACAGGCCCAGCGTGGCGTCGCCGGGCTCCCAGCCGATGTGCATAAGCGGCAGGCTGGGGTTCGAGCTGCGGCCGTCGGGCCCCGACGCGAGCGAGTAGACACGCTTGCCGGTCCACCAGCGAGTGAAGCTCGGGTCTGTCGGCTCCCACTCCCGGGACTGGCCGAAGCAGACTTCCTCCGGGCGATAGGCGGGAGGGGGGTAGAAGCCGTGGGTCAGCCCGCCGCCAAAGCCCCGGGCGCGCGGGCAGTGTCGTACCAGGACGTCGAGCGGGATGTGGAAGGCGCAGAGCTCGCGGATCGGCGGCGATGGCCCTCTGCCCTCGTTGGTGAGGGTGACCGACTGGATCGCGACGCCGAGGTCGGGGGACAACTCGATGGCGATATCGCACGACACCTCTGTGCCCGTCAGGCGATAGCGCAGCCGGTCCCCGGCTACGCGCACCATGTCGTCGTCAGATCCCTCCGCTCGGATCCGAAAGCCGGGATCAGCTCTGAGGAATGGCGCGAGCCCCGGCGGGCCAATGCGCCCCAACACATCGCGGAGCGTCTCCCCCTGCTGCGCCGGCTCGAGCTTCTCCTTCATCGTGCGCGCTCACAGTCAGGGCTACAGCGAATCGATGATCTGTCGCATGTACGGGCAGGCCAGCTCGGCCTGGAGGAGCGCGTAGTCAAGCCCCTCGTGCCGGTGGGCCGTCAGGACTGGGCTGCAGAGCTCGTAGCCGATGTGCCCCTTGTAGTCCACGATGTCCCTGGCGGCCTTGAGGAAGGCGCGCTCGTCAGACCCCGGGGGCCGGGTCGTGTCGCGGAGCTTCGTGACCGTGCCATCCGGCTGCTCCTCGAATCGGCCGCCGTAGTGCGTGTGGACGAGGAGGTCGCCGGTGACCTCAATGGCCTCGCGGTAGTACTCCTCCGTGTGGCGCTGCATCAGCGGCGCGTCGAGGCAGGCCTTGAGGGCGGGAGAATCGACCTCGTTGATGAAGTCGAGCACGTGCTGGTAGTGGGTGACGATAGGCGCGTGGTTCTGGAGGGCGAGGGTAACGCCGGCATCCTCGGCCATCGTTGCGGCCTCCGCGAGGCACTCGCGCACGTGGTGCCACCGCTCCAGCGCGGTGGTGCCCGGGTAGCGGTGGTCGATGTTGTAGCGCGCCACGTGGTACGTGATGCGACCATCGCGCCGGGTGACTCCGGACCAGGCGGGGAACACGCGGACGATGGGGCAGGCCAGGTCGGCGGCGAGGCGGATCTGCTCGCGCGTCATGAGCAGCTCGTTCTCGCTGTGCTCGTCGATGGGGCTGGAGTAGTCGTTGTAGGCGGCGATGCAGGAGATCTCGAGTCCGTGGTCGTCGGCGGCCTTCCGGATTCGGTCGCGTGCGGCGGCGTCGAGGTCCAGCGGCGAGCCGTGGGGCCGTTTGGCTTCAATCTCGATTCCGTCGTAGCCCCATTGCTTTGCTTTGGGGAAGATCTCCAGCAGCGGCACGTGAGGGCCGTCATAGTAGCCGCCGTTGAGGGTGATGGTGTAGAGGCTGATCTTCATCTCTATGCCTCCCCGCGATACGGCGCGAGCAAGTCGGCAATGATCGCCTCTTCCGCCCGCTCGTTGTCGCCGTGTCTGGCAACGTACTCCCGACTGAACTCCTTGAACTCGTCAATGGTCACGGCGCGCCCCCGGATTGCCGAGAGATATGCCGCGCCGATGATGGCTATGATCTCGGCGCCGAAGTGGACGTCGATCTCGGGTGGCGTGCCGGCCCGGACCGCGTCGATGCACGTCTCGATCTCGTCGCTGAAGGAGCTCGACTCGGGCGGGCGCTCCTCCACGGGGACGGCCGTCTCGTCGCCGTCCCAGCGCCTGATGGCGATCCGGTCCTTTGCCGAGGCGTCGATGAATCCCTCATCGCCCTCAATGCGGAGGTAGCCAGCCGCCTGCCCGCCGCCTTTCTCCTCGTCGAGGCCGATCTCACCCCCTGACCAGGTGGCCTCAAGGAAGATGGTGGCCCACGCGCCGGTGTCGGGGTCTTCGAAGAGCACCTTGACGTGTGCGTCATCGTCCACCTGGAGGCGGAATGGATCGCCCTCAAGCGTGCGGTCGGGAAAGCGGACGGTGATCCTCACGGCTTCGACCCTCGTGGGCGTGAGGTGGGTGCCGAGGGCGTACCAGGCGCCAGCGAGACCGTGGGAGCCGTAGTCCATGAGGCACCCGCCGCCATTCTCGATGGGGTCGGCCTGGGACTTCAGGATGCTGGTGGCGTCGGTGCGACAGCCGCGGATGAGGGACATGGTTTGCACTCGGCCGACGGCGCCCTCCTGCAGCAGGTCGTGCAGGATCCGGTACTTCGGCTCGAAGACGTTGTCGTCGTTGAGCTGGCAGTAGACGTCGGGCGCGGCGGCGAACGCCCGCGCCGCCCGGTCGGCCTCGATCCAGGTGCGGGCCATGGGCTTTTCGACCATGGAGTGGACGCCCGCCTCCAGCGCCGCCATGACCGCCGGCATTTTGGCTCGCGGAGTGGTGCAGACGTCAATGATGTCCACCTGATCCAGGAGCGTGCCCAGGGAGTCGTGGCACCGAAGCTCCGCCAGGTTGGCCTTCACCGCCGCCGCCGCTTCCGGATTGTCGGCCGCGTACTCCTCGAGCATCCCGGCGTACTTGTCGCGCGCCTCCTCGGCCCGTGCCGGGGCCTTGTCGAAGAACCCCACGAGGCGCGCCTTGCTCAGGAGATGCGGGAACACTCGCATATGCGCCCACTGGAAGATCCGGCCGGTGCCGACGCCGCCAACGCGGAGCACGTCCTCTGGCTTCTTCATGGTCGCGATGACCCCGCTTTCCCTTGAGCGACGCAGCCTCAGAAGCGCACGCCGTACTTGATCACCTTGTCGGGCTCCTCCTCGATCAGACGGAACACCTCCGGGCCCTCTTCGAGCGGCACCACCGGGTCAATGAGCCCCGGCGCGGCGAGTCGCCCTTTGCGCATCATGCTCACGATGCAGTCGTACGCCCGCCGCTCGTCCCACATCGGGTAGTCGCGCGGCGGGTGGCCCCAGCCGCAGCCATGCGGGACGATCATGGTCAGCCGGTTGTGATGCCATCCCCGGCCCAGCCACAGGTCGTGGGCGTCGCCCTGGTAGAAGCCCGCCGAGCACACCGTTGCGCCCACGCGGACGCACCGGATGGCGGTGTAGAGGGCGGGATAGCTGCCGGCGAGCTCGATGGCCACATCGACGCCCAGGCCGCCCGTCAGGCGATGGATCTCGAGGGCGGCATCGCCCTCCGACGGGTCGAAGACGTGGTCGGCGCCGTTCTCGGCGGCCCACTGCCGGCGGCCCGGCAGTGGATCGACGGCGAACACGGCCTCCGCCCCCGCCTCCCGAGCCATGCACACGGCGAGCAGGCCGAGGGCTCCCAGGCCGACCACGGCCACGGTGTCGCCGTAGCGGACGTTGGACTCGCGGATGCAGTGGAAGGACACGTACGCGGGCTCGACGCAGAGCGCAAGCAGGGGGTCGAGGTCGCCTACCTCCCAGAGCCGCTCCTCACCGCAGACGTTGGTCTCGCGCACGTCCATGAAGCCGAAGACCCGGTCGCCCACCTTCCAGCGGGTCACCTCCGGGCCGATGCCGGCGACGACGCCGAGGCCGGTCGTGCCCGTACGGCGCGGGGCATCCCGCGATGGCTGCGCTGCTTCGGCGCTCTCTCCGGTCTCAATGAACAGGCGCATCTCCTGGTCGAAACGCTGCCCGCTCCAGTTGACGGCATCGAACCCGGCGACGGTCGTGCCGTGCTTGCCGGAGGCCAGCTCGGTCTCTACGAGGACCTGGTTGTCCTCTAGCGGCGGGTCCTCGTACTCCAACACTTCGACCTTGTGGGGGCCGGTGATCGCAAGTCGCCGTGGCATGAGGGAGTCGTCCTTTCCGCCGGCTCATTTGACGGTGGGTGGTATGGACCAGAGGTCCGGCACCTCCCGGTCGCCTCCGGGTGTGCGGCGATAGGCCCAGCCGTAGTACCAGTCCCCCCGGGCCTCGTCTGTGGCGAGCAGGGGCACGAACGCGAATGCGCCCAGGTCCGGGGCGCGATCTGCGGCACGGGGCTGTCCCCAGAAGTCCGTCGCGGGAGCGTGCTCGGCGGCGCCCCTACCGATGGCCGGGCTGCCCGGCTGGAGCCAGTAGACGCCGCGCCCTTGGGCCACGAACATGGGATCGGCCGTGATGCCGTGTGGGCCCTGCCACTGGGACTCGGGCACGCAGAGGTTGTAGTCGGCCACCACCTTGGTCTCGTCGCCCTGCACGGAGGCTATCTCGGTGTTCGCCACGATAATGTTGTTGACGAGCAGCTCATTGCTTGGTCGCCAGATGCTGACGGCGACGTTGTTGCTGACCACCGTGTTGTTCACGACCACGTTGCTGCCGCCGTCGTCGGCGCACGCAACGATGATGCCGGGCTTGTGCGCGTGGCCGTAGACGAGGTTGTTCGCCACGAGCGAGTTCTTGATGGACGAGTACAGGTGCAGCCCGTAGCCCGCATTGTGCCGTACGATGTTCCCGCGGATGGTGAGGCCATCCCCGCTGGCATAGACGCCGTGATGGAACTGGATGTGGCAGCCGTTGAACTCGATGAGATTGCGCTCGATGACAGTGCCCGTCTGGCCGTGACTGCCGATGCCCATGGCGCCGTTGTGGTGCGTCCAGCAGTTGC
>JASFTE010000203.1:0-7846 GCA_050114035.1 Armatimonadota bacterium
TTCTGCGGGCTGTGCGGGGGTTTTTCGCCGGGGGTTGCGCCGTAAACGGAGGCGATTCGGGGCACTTTGGCCCAGTCAACTCAGAGGGGTTCTGTCACAAGTATTCTCGGGGTCGGTGGAGCGCTGTGCGGGCCGATTGGGGCCAAGCGGGTGGGAGGTTCGTGCATGATTGGGGCTAATGCTGGAGTCAAGTGCATACCCCTGATACGGAAGTCACTTCGACAACGTCAGCATTAGCGCTCGGACGTCCATCACCTGCTTCCCTGGTACCTCGAGCGCCCGCAGGGTCAGCTCGCCGCGGCCCTTCTCCAGCCGGACTGTGCCGAGGCGCAGTGGACGGAACTCCTTGACTAATGACTCGCTGCCGCGTGAGGCCCGGTCGTGTTCGGCGCCGACGAGGGGCGGATCGTGCGCCTCGGTGACTTTGCCCTGGACGCGGCTGTCCTTGAACTCCAACTCCACCGTGGATCCGACATCGTCCTCGGGACAGGTGTAGTGGACGATCGCCTCGTACTCGCCGCCGGTTGCGATCTCGACGTCCCACGTGATCTTGTCGTCGGTGCTGAGCCAGTTGGTGTAGTACGAGCAGTTGGGCGCCCGCGCGCTGCGCTCGACGTTGCCATGGGCGACGCCATCCCGCGCGGGGAGGTAGGTAGATGGGAACGCGGCGTAGCCCACCGAGAATGGCCGGTCGTCGGGGGACTTGGGCAGCACGTCATCCTTCCACCGTGCAACCGCGTCCCGCCCCCTTGCCGCGAGCTCAGGCTGCTCGTCCGCGATGTCCTTGTACTGCCCGGGGTCGGCAGCCATGTCGTACAGCTTGCCCTGGTGATCGAGCCGGTACTGCTGCGTGCGGACGCTGACGCGGCCGCGCTGGTGTGAGAAGATCATGCGGTCGGGCCACTCATCGGCCGTGCCCAGCAGCAGCGGCTTGATACTGGTGCCGTCGAGGGGCTTAGCGCCTGCGATGGGGATGCCGGCCATGTCGGCCAGCGTGGGCAGGAGATCAATGGCGCCGGCGATCTGGGGGATCCGCGTGCCGGGCTCGATGTGTCCGGGCCACCGGATCAGGAAGGGCACGCGCACGCCGCCCTCGTCGGTCGAGCCCTTGCGCCCCTTCATGCCATCGTTCCAGCGCCAGCCGTTGGGCCCGTTGTCGCTGTAGTAGATGACGATGGTGTTGTCCGCGACGCCGAGCTCGTCGAGCTTCTGGTACAGGCGCCCGACGTTCCAGTCGATGTTCTCGCACATGGCGAGAGCGGCGCGCGTCCTGACGAGCTCCTCTTTGTCCGGGTCGCGATGGCGCATCTTGATGGGGCGGTCTTTGAGCCTGTTCCAGAAGCGATCCGGAACCTGGAACGGCGTGTGGGGGGTGTTGTACGGAAGGTAGCAGAAGAAGGGCCCATCCCGGTTCTGCTCGATGAAGCTGAGGGCGTGGTCGGTCAGGTCGTCAATGATGTACCCGTTGCGGTAGGCATACTCGCCATTGTGCTCCAGAAGCGTGTCGAAGTAGTGCCCCCAGTGGCCGGAGCAGAATCCGTAGAATTCGTCGAACCCGCGGGCGTTCGGGTGGTAGGGGTACTGGGTGCCGTTATGCCACTTGCCGAAGGCGCCGGTCGCGTACCCGGCGGCCTTGAACGTGTCGCCGATGGTCTTCTCGTCGGTGTTGAGGCGCTCGGCGCCGGTGGTCACGCCGTGCACGCCGCCGCGTGGGTGGTAGCGGCCGGTGAGATACTCGGCCCGGGTCGGCGCGCAGACCGGGCAGACGTAGAAGCGATCGAAGATGGCGCCGTCGCGGGCCAGGGAATCGATGTTGGGCGTCTCGATGTTGGTGTTGCCGTGGACGCTGAGGTCGCCCCATCCCTGATCGTCCGATAGAATGACGACGACGTTGGGCCGCTTCTGCTGCGCCTGGCCCGGGTTGGTGGGCAGCGCGCCCGCGATCGCGGCGGCGGTGCCCGCGCGTTTCAGGAAGTCGCGGCGGTCGAGTCTGGACTTGCTCATTGGTGATTCTCCTGTGGGAACGGGGTCTCAGGCCTCTTCCCTACCTCGCACTGCTTCCCCTGCCTCGTGCGTTTGTCCCGCATGCTGTACCAGATTGCGCAGCAGTTGCCGCGCGACGGGATTCGACTGCAACTGGCCCGGCAGATCGAAGGTGCACACGATCAGCCGCCCCCCCTCCACACCCAGCTCGAAGATGCTCTTGCCCCACCAGAACTCGTACTGCTTGTCCAGGATGTGGCCGCGGATGTACGAGATGCACGCGGCCAGCGGCTCTCCCGCCTCGGTGACAACGCAATGCCAAGGCGTGACGCCGGCGTATGCCTGACCGAGGAGGCGATCGCGGGGAAGGCCCCGCTGCAGGCACTTCTGAATGACGTAGTGCGACACGGGCGACCAGTTGCCCACGCCCGTGCGGACATCGCCGTTGATCTCGAAGGCATCGAGCAGCCACTGGATGTGCGCGGGGCGCGGCACGAGCATGATGACGGTCTTGCCCGCCGAGAGAAGCTGCCGATAGCCCCCGGGGACGAGCCTCGCCCGCTCGTGCGGCGCGGCCACGATGAGCGGAGCCACGGCGGGGTTGTGGGTGACGGGCACGCCGCAGCGCTGGAGCCCTTCGCGCGCGGGCATGTGATCGCCGCCGATGCAGGCGACCGGCCCGGCGACGTCGCAGCCCGTGTCCGCAACGACGCAGGCGCGGCGCAGCACGTGGGCGATGCTGGCGCCGGCGGCGTCCACCAGCTCGAAGCGGAGCGAGTAAACCCCGGCCTCCGTGTCGAGGTCGAGGGCCCCGGACCAGATTCCGTCCACGCGCTCGGCCAGGTCGGCTGGGCCGAGCGCGACGGTCCGCTCCTCCCCGCCGGGTGAGCCGATGGTCACCCGGGCCTGCAGCACGCCGTTTGATGGTCCAGCAGCATCCCGCACCGAGAAGAGATGGGCGTGCAGCGGCTCGCCTACTGAGACGGCCGGGTGCTGGAACAGGGCGGCGAGGATGTGCGGCTGCTGCATCTCGCGGACGGCGCTCGTCACGAGCTTCGGCTGTCGCCACGTGTCAAACAGCTCGGCCCCCAGGATGCAGCCGCCGGCCGAGAAGGCGTGCATCACGTAGCCGGCGACGAACGGGTTGGCCCGCAGGGCCATCGTCTGCAGTGCGTTGCCCTCGCCGTGGATGCGCTGGCACTCACGGCAGAGGTCGGCGACGGAGTCGAAGAAGCGGTCCATCCCATTCCTGTCGAACCCGTCCTCGAGCGACTCGTACAGAGCCTTGTGGTGGGCGTAGTCCTCGGTGTGGGCCGCGCCGGCTTCCTGGTAGGGCTGCAGGATGGCCTCGAAATCCGGGAAGCTGCCATACCCGAACTCCGAGAGGAGCACGCCGATGCCGGGCTGGACATCGGCGAGGCCAAGTCGGCGTGGCGAACCGCCGAGCTCGCGCAGCTCGTGCAGGCGCGGCTCGGGGATCGGGACCTGCTGGTACGTGTGCAGATCGTTGAACGGCCGCCTGCGCGACTCGCCCGGCAGGTAGATGTTGGCGTGGCTCATGAAGCCGCCCGAGTCGTCAATGATGAGCCGCGTGGGGTCGAGGGATCGGGCGAGTTGGCAGAGCTGGTCGCGCACTTGCTGGACCGGCGCCTCCTGCCATTCGCGAGCAGATGCTGAGACGGCATTTCGACGGTTGAAATCAGGCTGGATGCCGGTCTCGTTCAGGATGGTCCAGAAGACCACCGACGGATGGCTGCGATCGCGCCGCACGAGCCGCGCCACCTCGTTCCGGCAGCGCGCGGTCGTCTCGTCGGTCTGGGTCATCCACTCGATGGGCGGCTCGTCCATGAGCATGACGCCCAGCTCATCGGCCACCTCGATCACCGTCGGGTGGATGGGGATCTGCCAGTAGCGCAGGAGGTTGAAGCCCGCGCCTTTGGCCTTCTGCAGCTCGTCAATGACGAACTCCCGGCTCGGCGGCCTCGGCAGGCCGACCGGATAGAGGCCCTCGTGGAAGCCGCCCTTGATGAAGTACGGCTTACCGTTCAGGCAGAATCTGCCGTCCTCAAACGTCAGCGCGCGGAGGCCGAAGGTCACCTCGGCAACGTCACGCCCACCGCCCGCCTCGACCGAGGCGCGGAGAAGGTAGAGGTGGGGCTCTTCGGGGCTCCAGTGCTTCGGGCTGTTGATGGAGACGGGGATCGTGAGCCTGGTGGCGACGCCCGCCTGCGCCTCACCGACGAGCGACCGCGAGCCATCTCTGTCGCGGACCTCGATCCTCACCGTCAACTCGTCCGGGGCCGCGTCAGCGGACAGCTCAAGCTCGACCTCGACGCCATCCAGGCCGGCATTGGGGCGGACGAAGCAGTCCCGAATGTACACCCGGGGCAGCCGCAGCAAGCGCACCGACTGCCAGATCCCGCCGAAGTTGAACGACTCGAAGGTGCGCCAGCAGGGCAGCTCCTTCAGGATGAAGCCGTCGATGCCCACCTCGTCCTTCGGCGGGCAGAGCACGCGGAGGGTGAGCGTGTTTGCCCCGTCGGCGCACGCCTCGGTGACCTCGAGGGAAAACGGCGTGTACCCGCCCTCGCTCGCGCCGAAGTGCCGGCCGTTGAGCCAGACCTGCGTGTAGTAGTTGACCGCGTCGAACAGGAGGAACAGCCGCTCGCCCTCTGCCGCGGGCGCGGCCTCGAAGGCCTTCCAGTACCACGCGACGCCATCGTACCCGGGGTTCAGCTCCTCCCAGCACGACGGCACGCTGATCGCCTGCGCGTCCGCCGGCGGCTTGGGCAGACCCGCCCAGCCGTCCATCTTGCCCCGATTCTCCGGATCGAAGGCGATGGCCCACTCGCCGTCCAGGAGGGTCTGGGCCGGTGCGGGTCGGTTGAGGTGGCTCAGAAACATCGGGGCCTCCCGGCGCCTTCGCAATGACAAGGATCTCGTGGCGGGCGAGCTCCGCCGCCGCTGCGCTCACTGCAGGCGAAGCGGGGGGATGAGATCACGCCCTGCACGGCGTGGACGCATTGGCTGGACGAGCAGCGAAGAGTGGTGCGCAACGCCTTCGGCCCGCTCAGCGACCCCGAGGGCGAGCCGGACTGGTCGCTGCTGTGTCCATGATGATGCACGCGGTGGCCGGGGGCGCCCCTACTTCCCCATGGCCCTCAGGTTCTCGATGCACATCCTGGCGCACTCCAGCGGCGGGTGCGGGTAGCGTTCCTGCTCGACGATGTACCACTTCGTATTGCCGATGGTCTCACACAGTTCGAAGATCGTCTCCCACTGCACGTCGCCCTCGCCGAGGATCGGATCCTTCTTCGTCTCCGAGTACTCCTTCAGGTGCACCGTCGTCGCGCGGCCCCGGTATCGGACCAGGAACAGTGCCGGGTCGGCTCCGCCGTGCAGCGCGTTGCCCATGTCGAGCTGCATGACGACGCGCCGTAGGGTGTTGCCGAAGAACGTGTCCCACGGCCGCTCGCCGTCCATGGGCGTGAACTCGACGCTGTGGTTGTGGTAGCCCGTGCGCATGCCGTACGGCTCGAGCTTCCTGGACAGCTTGTTGAACAGCTTCGCGGTGTCCAGCCACGCCTGACGGCTCTCCCGCCGCTGCTTGGGCAGCCCCGGGACGATGAGGAAGCGGTTCCCGATGGTCTGATGGAATTCGACGGTCTCCTGGAACTTGTCGCCCAGCAGGAGATCGAGCTGCACGTGCGCGCCGGCGACCTGGAGGCCGTTGTCGTCCAGCATCTTGCGCACGGACAGGGCCGAGTGCCCGTAGAAGCCCGCGAAGTCGACGCCCTCGTAGCCCATGTCCGCCACGGCGGCGAGCACGCCGGAAAGGTCCCTGGACGCGTCCTGCCGCACGGAGTAGACCTGCAGCGCAATCGGGATGCGCCGCTTCCTGCGCTGCGCGGCCTGCGCGGCGCCGGACATTGCAAGCGCGCCGGCGCCGAGCGCGCCGAGGAATCCCCGTCTGTCGATCCCGTGTGCTGCAGTTGGCCGTGTGCGTTTCATGGCAATACCCTCTCCGATGAGATGCGCCCGCCTTCGTCGCGGGTGACTGCTCTTCCTGCCGGTGCCAGCGCCACCGACATCTGCAGCGCGAACCCGCACGTGCAGCCCGACGACGCCTCGGGCATCAGCACCAGCCCCCCGGCGGGGATGATGCTCATCCAGCAGCCGGGCCGGGTGACCTTCGTGAGGTCGTGCCGCCGTCGAGTGGCGAGATCGTACATGTGGCACGACGTGTCGCGGTAGTAGAGCGCCGACCCCGAGGCCGTGGGGGGCGCGCAGCCCTTGTTCTGCCAGCCCTTGCCGAACTCGGGATTGTGGGCGGTCTCGCCCGTCCGCAGGTCGTGGCAGAAGATCGTCCCGAAGGTGTGGGCCAGCCAGTAGATCTTCCCGCCCACGATGCTCGGGTGGGCCGCCTGGGCGTTCTTCCCGTTGATCAGCGGCGCGTAGGGCCCGCTCACGGGCGATTTCACGAGTTGGGTCCAGCGCTCTTGGCCCGTGGCCGCGTCCATGGTCCTGAGCTCGTACGTCAGGTGTTCGTGCAGCCAATACGTTCGCGTCGAGAGCAGGATGCCGTCGGCGTAGCTGAGGTACATGATCCACTGGGCCTCGTCGGTGTTGGGCGGGATCGGCTTCCGCCAGCGCTCCTTCCCGCTCTCAAGCTCCAGCGCCACGAGCCACGCGTCAGTGGCGACGAAGTGCCTCATGTCGGCCGTGCCCGTGGGGTCGTTGAGGCACGTCTCGTTCCGGCTCTCGGCGAAGTACACAGTGTCCCCGCTGATGGTGATGGTCGGGCTCAGGATCACGCCGCCAGTGTAGCTCCACAGCAGCTCTCGCTTCCTGTGGTTGATGGCAAACAGGTTCTCGCTCACCGCAACGCGGCTCTTGGATATCCGCGCATTGACGAAGTCCCGCAGCCCCGCCGCGGCCATGCGTGAGACCTCCGGCTTCTGGCTGCTGCCCAGCAGGCACTCTCCCTGCACTGACACATGGCCCCAGTCGGTGTCCGCGTTCAGCCCCTCGAAGAGGTGCACCGTCTCGCCGCTGCTCGCGTCGAGCACCCGGCACGTCTTCTCCGACGTGATGAACACGTGCCCCTCGCCCGCGCAGACAAAGCCGGCGTTGTGGCTGATGAGCTTCCGCACAGACCCCGGCACATCCACCTTCCACAGCCGCGTGCCGTTGTAGGCGTCAATCGCCTGGAGAGTGTTGTACAGCCCCGCGTAGAAGAGCTTGCCATCCTTGAACAGCGGCGCCATGGCGATCCGATGGCGATCGACCACATCCTCCGCCCCCGGCGGCCCGAACCACTGGATGCACAGGTCGGTGCCGACCAGCCGGTCATTGCTGCACGCCGTGTTCGCCGGATTCGCGTAGAGATGCGACCACTCGCCGGCGCGCTCCAGCGCCCCCCGCCGCGCCACGTGGAAGGTGGCGCCGTCGCGCGTGATCTCTCGCCATTCCGAGAGGCCGTCGGCGGACCAGCGATCGAGCGCCTGGGCTCTCAGGAGGAGCGTCCCCCCATACGGCTGCACCATTCGCAGGACCGCCTGCGGGGCATACGGGACATTCCCGCCCTCGGGGGCCTCGCCGGACACCACCAGGTTCGCGAAACAGTCCGCATACGCCAGCTCATCCTCAGGAACGTGGTGCACGACGACCCGTTTCCCGTATACCCCTGCGGCCGTCAGCTTCTCGCGCGCCCTTGCGACGCGATCGGGGTCGGTGTCGAGGGCCAGCACGAAGAACTCCGACCGCCTCGCGATCTCATACGCCAGTTGCCCGTCGCCGACGCCGAGCACCACGCAGAAGCCTCGGTGCGTGTCTGCCTCCTTGAGCGCCACCTCGGCTGCTC
>JASFTE010000204.1:0-7833 GCA_050114035.1 Armatimonadota bacterium
ATCCACAACGACCGTGAATCCAGTTGCCTTACGAACAGTCATCGGTGCTTCCTCCTTGCTCAGCGCCCTCAGGCGAGGCCGCGGCGTCTGCCACGAACACCTCCACCTCCGCAAGGAGCGCTGATACCATTTCCCCCGACTTGACGCGGCGCAGGACCTCGCCGCGGCGGAACAGGAGTCCGAACCCCCCGGCGCCGGCGATTCCGACGTCGGCATCCCGGGCCTCGCCTGGGCCGTTGACCTCGCAGCCCATCACGGCCACGCGAATGGGGATGGACAGGTCCTGGATGGCAGCCCACACTTGTCGTGCCAATGGCTCGACGTCAATCCGGCAGCGCGTGCAGGTGGGGCAGGCGATCAGATCCGGTCCCGCTCTGAGTCCCAGTGTCTGGAGTATTCGGCGCCCGATCCTGACTTCCTCGCAGGGATCGCCGGTAAGAGACACGCGGATGGTGTCGCCGATTCCGCGCGCCAGGAGGGCGCCGATGCCGACGGCAGACTTGATGGCGCCGGCGGCGGGCAGCCCCGCCTCCGTTACGCCCAGGTGCAGCGGGCAATCGGACTGCTCCGCCAAGGCGACGTTCGCGGCCACCATCGTGCGAACATCAGGCGCCTTGATGCTCACGATGACGTCCCGGAAGTCCGCATCCTCGAGAATGGACACCGCATTCGCCGCGCTCTCCACGAGGGCGGGCGGTACGGAGCCGCCGTGCTTCTCCCGGAGGTGTTTCTCCAGCGACCCGGCGTTGACGCCGACGCGAATCGCCGCGCCGTGGGCAGCGGCGGCCCGAGCGACCTCCTGCGTCTTGGCCCGGTCGCCGATGTTGCCGGGGTTGATGCGGAGCTTGGCTGCTCCGGCCTCCGCGGCCGCTATGGCCAGCCGGTGGTCGAAATGCACGTCGGCCACGATGGGGACGGGCGCTTGGGCCACGATGCGCTTGAAGGGCTCGACAGCGTCCGCGTCGGGTATGCCCACGCGGACGATCTCGGCGCCGGCGCCGTGGAGTGCGGCGACCTGCTCGATGGTGGCTTGGGCGTCGTGGGTGTCCGTGTTCGTCATGGACTGCACGCAGATCGGTGCGCCGGCCCCGATGTGCACCCGGTCCACGTGCACGCTGCGTGTGCGTCGTCGCTGAGTGAGCGGAGAGCCAGCCGCCGGGGTCATCGTACCGCCCGATTCGCCACCAGGTCCATCACGTCCTTGAGCACCAGGATCACGAAGGCGAACATGACAACGGCAAACCCGACGAGATTGATGAGGGCCTCTTTCTTCCTGTCGGGCGCTCGGCCGATGACGCCCTCGTAGCCCAGATACACCAGGCGCCACCCGTCGAATGGGGGGAAGGGGAGGATGTTGAGGAAGCCGATGATGAAGCTGATGAAACCGCCGATCCGCAGCACCCAGTACCAGCCCTGGTACGTCTGCTCCTGGATCTCGACGGCGATCTTGACAATGCTCATGACCTGAGGCCGCGCCTCGCCGGCGATCATCTCCGCCAGTCCCATGACAACCGCTTCCCCGATCAGGGCCGTCTCCGCGAATCCCGCGCGCATCGCCGCGAGCGGCGCCAGGCGCCGGTAGATCTGCTTGGGGGTGACACCGATCCGGGGTATTGGCTGCTTCTCGAGCTCCCCGGTGTTGGGATTGAAGTCGTCGTCCATCTCTGTCCGGGGCGTCATGCGCTTGGTGAGCTGCTCTCCCTGCCGGAGAACCGTGACGCTGATCTCCTGCCCCGGGGAGTTGCGGATCATCCCCGTGACGGTGCTCCACTGCAGCGGCTCGAACGTGAGCCCGAGCTGCTCGATGGAGACGGGAACCGGCTCGTGCGGCGCTGCCTCCGCGATTGCGTCCACGCCCTCGAGCCGGGGAAGAAGCAGCGCGTGCGTGGTCACAGTGGTGTCTGCTTCGTCCACCCGCTGGACCGTGACGCGAACACGCTCCTTCTCCGGACTGTCGAGGCGGCGTACCATCTCCTGGAACTCGTGCACCTTCTTGCCGTCCACCTCAGTGATGCGGTCCCCCGGCTGCAGTCCCGCTCCTGCAGCAGGCAGTCCAGGCGCCACGTCTGCCACTTCGGTGCTCGTCCATCGGTCGTTGATCGCTACCATTTGGTCGCCACTACGGAGGCCGGCCTCTGCTGCCGCGCCTCCCGGCACCGTCGTGCGAATCGTGGTGGTGAGTCCCACGCGTTCACCGAAGATCATCCCCGCCGCGAGGAACAGAAGCGCCGCCAGGACGACGTTCATCGTTGAGCCCGCGGCAAGCACGAGCCCTCGCTGCCACAGCGGCCGCGTGTGGAAGCCGCGCTCCACGTCGCCCTCCTCCGGGTCCATCCCGGCGATGCGGACGAAGGCGCCGAAGGGTATCCAGTTGAGGCTGTAGAGGGTCTCGCCGCGCTTGAAGGCGACAATGGGGCTCTTGAGCGGGAGGCCCATGCCGAACTCATCGACCCGCATGCGGAACAGCTTCGCCACCAAGAAGTGTCCGGCTTCGTGGAAGAGCAGGATGGCGCCGATGATGAAGACTATCGCGATGACGCCTTCGGAGGTCATCCGGAGGCACCCGATTCGGCGATGGCCCTCATCGCGCCCTGCGACACGGCCGCCTGTGCGTGCTCGCGAGCCCAGGCGTCCGCCGCGAGCACATTCTCGAGGGAGTCGTCCGCCATGGGCTCGTGGTGCTCCAAAGCCGCCGCGGATACGCGCGGGATGTCAGTGAGGCGAATGCTGCCGGCCAAAAAGGCCTCTACCGCGACCTCGTTGGCAGCGTTCAGCACGGCGGGATAGGTCGTTCCCTCTTCGCGCACCGTCTCGAAGGCGAGTCGCAGACACGGGAAACGATCCAGATCCGGCGCCGCGAAGGTCAGTGTGCCCGCCTCGACCAGGTTGAGCCTGGGCAGGTCGCTGGGCACGCGCTCGGGCCAGAACAGCGCGTACTGAATCGGCAGTCGCATGTCTGGCAATCCCATCTGGGCGATGATCGAACCGTCAATGAACTCTACCATCGAGTGAATGATGCTCTGGTGATGGACTACGACTTCGATCTGGTCCGGCCTGAGATCGAACAGCCACCGCAGCTCGAATACCTCGAACCCCTTGTTGGCGAGTGTGGCGGAGTCAACCGTCACCTTGTCGCCCATGCGCCACGTGGGGTGTGCGAGGGCCTGTCGAGAAGTCACGTCGCGGAGCGCCGCGGCATCCAACTCCGCGAACGGGCCGCCGGAGGCCGTGAGCAGCACGCGCTCGATGCTGTCGTGCTCCTCGCCCTGGAGAGCCTGGAAGATGGCGCTCAGCTCGCTATCGACCGGTAGAAGCCGAGCGCCAGTACGGCAGGCTTCGGCCGTGACGACCCGCCCGGCGGCGACCATGGGCTCCTTGTTGGCGAGGGCCACATCGGTGCCCGCGGCGAGAGCGCTGAGGATCGGTTGCAGGCCGGCAACACCGGACACCGCGCCCACGACGAGATCGGCCGACGGCAGCGCAGCCAGCTCGCCCAGGCCCGCCTCGCCCTCCAGTAACGTGACGCCGTCGGGCATCCGGCCGCACGCCCTCCGCGCCGCCTGCGGCTGGACGAGGCACGCGGCTTCCGGGCGGAACTCGTGAGCCTGCTCGATCAGTGCCGATGCGCTGCGGTGCGCAGCCAATCCCACCACTTGCAGCCGATCGCGGAAGGTCCGCGCGATGTCCAGGGCTTGTACGCCGATCGAGCCGGTGCAGCCAAGCACGATGATACGCTTCCGGCTCATGCACGAGCACCTCTGTGAGGGGGAGCATAGCAGAGCCGCTCTCGACGCGTCAAGCGACGGGGGACGGCTCACCCGTACCAGCGGGCGTGCCTACGGGGTGGGCGTGCACGACGGCCGGGCCGACTTACACATAGAGGAAGGCGCCGCAGGAGGCTTGGGTGGCCTCGGCGAGAGCTGACTCAGCGCGCGAGTGCAGCTCATCGGGCGAGCTGACGCCCGCGTCCAGTCCGCTGACCCCCATGGTCAGCTTGGCCGAAGAGAGCTTGCCGGCGCTCTGCTCGTTCGCCAGACGCGCGAAGATGCGGTCGGCTGCTATGAGGGCGTTCCGCGGATCGGTGTATGGCATGATCACTCCGAGATTCGCTCCCGGGGCGTAGAACACCTCGTCGGACTCCCGGACCGTGGTCAGTATGAGCTGGGCCACGCCCGTCACCATCTCGGAGGGGGCGGGCTCGCGCCCGTTGGACTCGCCCTGGCACGCGACTCCGACGAGCATGTATGCCAGCTCGGAGCCGTGGGTCTTCGCCTCCGTGATGCGACGTGCAAGGGCGTCCCTCAACTCCTCCTCCTTGCCCGCGTCCTGCCGGGCCGTGCGGCGCAGGCGCTTCCCGGCGGCTTGCGCATGGATCAGGCACGGCGCCGCGCAGTTGATCAGGGCAGACAGATATGGCCAGGAGCGCTCCCGTACAGCCTCCGGGGCATCGCTGAAACCGCAGATGAGCACGGCCGTGTCGCAGAGCTGCACCGGGAAGTCGATCCATTGCGGGACCCCGCTCGGCTCCTCGGGGACGTCCGGGGCGGAACGCCGATACGTGCGGACGAATCGCGGCGGAACGAAATTGGCGGGGAACTCCGCATCGATCCGTCCGATGGCATTGACCACGAGCTGTTGGGCCTCGCCCTCGGGCATTGTGTCTCGAGCGCACACGATGGCGCCATTGCCCACGTTCCCGCTCCAGATAGCCAGCCACATCGGTGACGGGATTACCTCATTGAGCCGGTCGAATGTGCGATGGAGCACCTGCTCAGGGCTCTCGGCGGCGGCGATCTCCGCGGTCACCTCGGCGAGGCGGTCAACGTTCGTGTGTACGTCGTTCCGGGTCGCTCCGCTTGCGCTCATCAGGGCGGCCTCCCTCACCTGCAGTCAATGTCAGGTCGTCTCGGTTTGCCCTCATGCATTCCAGCCTCGGCGTTACTCCCCGCCGCAGGGAATTGCGGCTGGGCGAGCGAAACACGTACCTGGTCAGCCTACGGCGTACTCCCGTGGAGCGCCTGGCGCCCTAGGGGCGCCGTGTCCCGCTCAGGTCCGCCGCGCTGAGGCCCGACTGCTGCAGCAGTCGAGGCAGCACCTGAGTCGGGATGGGCCGAAGGGGCTTGGCGCATACTATCACACGCCGCGCGCTTCCGTCCGCGGCGGTGCGCTCCCACAGGTTGTGCTCGCCGGTCCGAGTGCGCAGGAAGCCGGCCTTGCGGAGTGCCTTCTCGAATTGCCCGTAGTTACCGGTGGACATCGATCAGTGCCTTCAGATTGTCATCGTCCATTGAGGCGACAGCTTCCGCGTAGGGCACGTACTTGTACATGGCGGAGCCGGCAGATTGGGCGTTCCCCAATACGTATTCGGCAGCCATGCGCATGGCACTTAAGAGGAAGACGCCGGCCTCTTCGGCCGTCGGGGCCGACGTGGCCACGGCCAACTCGTCGCACCACGCGGCATACGTGTCCGTCGTGACGTCGTAGGCAATAGTGGGTGAGAGCGTGAGTTGCGGTTGGGTCATCTGCCCCTGCATCGCTACGTGCATTCCCAATGTGGCGCCAACATTCGGTCCCATGGCCCGGCCATCGAGTACGCCGCACAATCGAGTGTTGTATACCATGATCGCGGGCCTGCGTAACCGGTCGGTCGCCACAGGTGACCGGCTATCCCGACGTTCTTACCGCAAGTTTACAGATTTGTTACCGGCACGGAGGCGGAGCCCATGCAAGAGCTTGGCGTAGCTGTGATAGGGCTGCACCATCTGCACTCCACCGGCTGGATCCAGAACGTCCACGATGTGCCGGCCACGCGGCTCGTCGCCATCGCGGAGCGCGATGCGGCGCTGCTGGAGACCGTCGGCCGGCCGCATGCCGCTGTGCATCTGGACGCCGAATGGCGGGCGACCGTCGAGCGCTCCGAGGTGGATCTGGTCATCATCCTGCTGCCGCACGATGAAATGCCGCGGGCGGCCGTGGCGGCTGCCGAGATGGGCAAGCATCTGATCATCGAGAAGCCGGGCGCCGTGCACGCGCCCGCATTCGATGTCGTGTTGGAGGCCGTGGAGCGGACGGGGGTGAGGGCCACTGCGCCGTATCTGTGGCGGTACGATCCCGTTGTTCTCCAGGCGTCCACGATGATCGCCGAGGGCTCCCTCGGCCGGCCGCTGTATGGTACGGGCCGGTTCAATGCCGGGGGCCCCGAGCGGTACATGGAGCTGTCTCCGTGGATGCTCAAGCAGGGCCGGAGCGGTGGCGGGCCGCTGCTTAACCTCGGCGTGCACCTCATCGACGTGCTATGGCTCCTGTTTGAGTCTGAGCCGACGCACGTGTATTGTCAGCTCTCGCGGGCCGCGCACGAACTGGAGATCGAAGATCACGCGAGAGTGCTGCTGGAGTTCGCCGCCGGCCAGCAAGGGCTTGTCGAGACGTCGTACGTCCTGCCCCCCTCGTACCCGCCAACGGGCTACGACTCGGCCCTGACTATCAAGGGCACGGAGGGGTACATCTCGTGGGAACAGCGGGACAACATCATGGTGTTCTGCGCGGCCGACGGCACGTGCGAGCAGGCTCCGCTGGAGCGCACGGCCGGCGGGTGGACGGACGCAAGTGGGTACGGGGGCGAGAACGGGCTCGAGTTTCTGGCCGACTTTGCTGATGCCATCCACAAGGGTGGGCGCCCGCGCATCGGGCTCCAGGACGCCGCCCGGCTGCTGCGCGTGGTCGATGCCGCGCACGCTTCGGCGGAGAGCGGGAGGCTGGAGGTGGTGGCGGGGGGCGCCCGCGCCGGGTCGCGATAGGCGGCCGAAATGCCGGAGCTCGGCGGCCATCCGGGTGCGGGCATGCGAGCTGCCGCACGTGACGGAACGCACGCGTCCTCGGGGCTGATGGTGGGTATGCCAACCCGGAGAGGGCCCTCCGAGGGACCTGCATCTGGTGCGGAGGCGGACGCTTGACATGCGAAATTCCTTTCGACTATAATCGCACGAAAGATCAAGCGCCGGGCCGGGAGATGGGTCGGTCCCTTCGGTTGCGCCCGGACGGTTCGAGGTTGTGATCGACGCATATGTCTCTGGAAGCCGGGTCAATCGCCGAAGGCACTGTCACGAAGCTTACGCACTACGGGATATTCGTGAGCCTGCCGGACAACGAATCGGGGCTCGTGCACATTTCGGAGATCGCGGAAGCGTTCGTCCGAGACGTCGCCGATTACTTCCAGGTCGGTGACTCCGTCAAGGTCAAAGTCCTGAACATCGATGACCGGGGCCGCTACGAGCTCTCGGCGAAGCAGGCAGAGGCGCGAGAGCCCATCAACCCGGACGCGCCGACGGCGCCGCGACGTCGCGTCAGGAGATCGACCCCACAGTTCGAGGACCGCCTCTCTTCGTTCATGAAGCGCAGCGACCGGCGGATCAGCGAGCTGAAGCGAAATCGTGACGCACGTCGGCGTGGCAAGCGACGGCGATAGCACCGACGCCGCGCCGTTGATGGCGCCCGTGCTCGATGGCGGACCCGCGAAGCGGCGGGGAAGGCTCCCCTGCGTTGGCCGTGCCTGATGGCTTTCGTGTGGCTGGCTGCATGGTGCACGGCAGCGAAGGGAGCGGATTGGCAATGGCACGGCACAGGCCGCCTTGGGGGCATTTGTCCGTTCTTGTCGTGTGGGTGGTTGCCGCGGCGTTTGCGTGGCTCTGTTTTGGCCCGCCCTGCGGCAGCAAATCCCTCACCGGATCGCGCCCGGCAGTCGCGGGCGTGTTCGGTCGGCGCCCTACTCCGCCGTCGTCACCGAAGCCCAAAGCCAAGAGCCCGCCCCCCAAGAGCTCCAGGGATACGCCGACG
>JASFTE010000205.1:0-7829 GCA_050114035.1 Armatimonadota bacterium
TGGTGTCATCATGCAGGTAGAACTCCTCGCCAATAGCTGCCAAACGCGACGAGGCCATACGCGATGGCCGCCACGAGGCACGCGGCCCATGCCACCTTGCTCGTGCCCGCGGCGAGCCGGAAGTGACCCACGTACATGCGCCAGAAGGTCACGGCGGTCATCGCAGCTCCCAGGAGAATGACGCTGGCGTGTAGGATCTCGAGGAGCGATGCCTGGACAGCCGGCCCGCTGGCGGCAGGGCTCACCGCCACAAGCACGTTGTGCAGAGGCACAGACGTGCCAAGGTGGTAGCACAGCAACACGGCCCAGCCCAGAGGCGCGAAGGCGAGCGATAGACGCACCCAGGGGTACGCCTCCAGCGCGCGCGGCTCCCGCGCGATGCGCGTGAAGGCGGTGACAACGAACAGCCCCAGCCCCAGCACTACTGCAGTGGCGAGGGAGAACTCCGCGGCGGTGCGCAGGGCGATGTCTGGCTCGCCCGCCCAGCGGGACAATGCCAGGATGAGCGCCGCCCCGGCCAGGGTGACGCTGAAGGCCGCCGTCAGCGGGCTGATGCGCCCCTCGGCCCACAGGCCCTTCATTGGCGCCTGCGCGTAGACGCGCACCGACCCGTGCGGGCACGTTCGCAGGCACTCCATGCAGAGCTTGCAGTGGTGGCTGTTGTCCACGAACAGCGCGTGGTGGAACATCGGGCAGCCGGAGACAGTCTCCGTTCCCTTGTAGCACTCGTGGTCCGTGCACTGGCTTGCGCAGATGTTGCGGTTTGCGCGCAGGCGAATCGCGGAGCACAGAGACATGGTCCCCGCCATGCCGCCGAGTGGGCACAGGTAACGGCACCAGGAATGCCGCTGGCAAACAAGGCCGACTATGCCTGCCAGTGCCATCAGTCCCAGCAGGAGCAGAGCCGTGCCAACAGGGCGCCTGTGCATCTGAGCCACGTGCTCCAGCCACACGATGCCGAGGAATCCCACGAGCACGGCCGCGGGGCCGCCTGCCTTCATCCACGAGGGCGGCGGCACGTCGAGGCACTTGATCCGCTGGAACAGCTCGCCCACGAGCGAGATCGGGCACACGGCGCACCAGTACCGGCCAACCGGGAGGAATGAGAGGAGCAGCAGGGGCCACCAGATGGTCCAGACGGCAGCGTTGGCGTGGCGTGCCGGCTCCGACTGGGGCCACACCAGGCACAGGACCGTAATGAGGCCGAACACGGCGACCACGGCCGCCCGCAGCGCTCGCGTGACGATGCCCCTGTGCAGAGCGTTGTGGAGCCACCCGAGGTTGAAGAGGTCGTACTGCCCACCCTCCACCGCCACCTGTGCGCCGAGGAAGATGTGCTCGGCATCGATGACCTGCCCGTCGGCCAGCCGCGCCGCCCGCTCCACACTATCCCGCAGCTCCTGGATGTTGCCGTAGGAGTAGTCGGAGGAAAGCAGCATGCGCATGGCGTCGGCGGTCAGGGCCTTGGGTTCGCTCCGGGTGGCCGCGGCGTGGGCGGCAAGGAAATGCTCGACGAACGCGCGGATGTCTCGCTTGCGCTGCCGCAGCGGTGGCACGGTCAAGACGGTCCCGGCAAGTCGCTCCGCCAGCGCCGGCTGCCACGCACGGGACGCTGAGGAATCGTCCGGCGCCTCGTCGTTCGTGGCCATGAGGCGCACATCAACCGATGGCGCCGCCGTCGGCGCCCGCTGCGCGCTTCCCAGAAACGCAAGCACGTCGGCCTGTGCCGACGCGGGCAGCTCGCCGATGTTCTCGAGCAGCAGCGTCCCTCCATCGGCCAGGTGGACGTATCCCAACCGTGGCGCGAAACGCTCGACGGCGGCGGGGTCTGAGGAGCCGAAGAGAGCCTCTCTGATCTGCTCGGGTTCGAGCACGGCGCAGTCCACGGCAATGAGGGGGCCGTCCGCGCGGGCCGATGCCTGATGGATGCAGCGACCCAGCATGGCCTTGCCCACGCCCTCCTCGCCCACAATCAGCACGGGCTCGTCGTGCTCGGCCAGCTCTGCGACGGTCTCGCGGAGGCGCCGTGCGCGCGAGGAGTCGCCGACGAGCATCGCCTCTTCTCCCCCGCTGCGCAGGAACTGCCCCATGGCCTGCTGGCGGCGATGCACGTCCCAGATGCTCAGATTGGCCTGGCGCAGTCGGTCGGCCAGTGTGGCCGCGAAGTGCCGCCCCAGGGCGGGCACGCTGGCCAACACCCGCTCGACGTCCTCGCGCAGCAGGACGCTGACGACGGATCTCTCCAGAGCCACCACGTCGGCCGATGTCGGCTCGCCGGTGAGCACCGACATCTCCCCGAAGTAGCTGCCGGGGCCGAAGCGGGCCAGAGGGATAGTCATGCCCTCTTCGTCGCGGATGACGGCCTCCACCGCACCGCTGCGGACGATGAACAACGCCCTGCCGGGCTCGCCCCGCTCGAGGATGGTCTCGCCGGCATCGTACGTCTTGCTGACCACCAGCGAGGCTACCGCCCCGATGATCTCCGGCGAGAGTGGCCGCTCCCCGGTCCTGTCGGTGGAGCCCTCAGACTGCACGTGGCCTCAACCTCCGCGCCGAGCGCAATCGTCGCATGTCCGTAACTTCCACTGGGCTGGGGGAGTATCCTCCGCAGGCACGTGTGGCGCCGGGCGCGCGGGCGCCCGCCCGGGCACCAGTCAGACGCGCACGTCAACGCTCTCGATGTAGCCCACGGCCCCGCGGCCGAGCTGGGCCGCGTTGGCCTCGTCGGTATCGACATGCACGTCGAGGCGGTACTCGGGGTGTACACGCACGGCGATGTCGCTGAAGACGAGCGAGCGTTCGCCCGCGATGCGTATGCTGATCTCGTCCTGGTTGCGGAGCCCCAGCATCAGCGCCTCCTCAGGGCTGGCGTGCAGATGGCGGCGCGCGCAGATGGTGCCCTCCTCCAGCTCCACCGTGCCCTGCGGGCCCTCAAGGAGAATGCCCGGGGTCCCGTCGAGGTCGCCTGACATGCGGATCGGAGCCTGGACGCCGAGTGCAAAGCACTCGGTGCGCGAGACCTCCACCTGCGTCTCATCCCGCTCGGGACCGAGTACCCGGACGCGCTCCACTCTCCCCTTCTCACTCACGAGGGCGACCATCTCCTCGCAGGCGAACTGGCCCGGCTGGCTCAGCGGCGCCCTGAACGTCAACTCGTGACCGGGGCCAAAGAGCGCCTCGACGTGCTCCTGGGAGAGGTGCACGTGGTGAGCCGAGATGCCGACGGGGATCGGGCGGCGCCTGGCCAATATGGCGGCAGACACCGCGCCGTGGCCGACGGCTTCCGCCGTGGCGGCGGCGATCATGCGCGACTCGTCAGTCGGGACGACCAGGATGCGTGTCGCGGAACCCGGGAAGGAGACGTCGCTGACGCCGCGGGTGTCCGGGCTGGGCGACTGGTTCAGGTCGTCGTCCAACTCCACGCCGAGGGTGCGCAGACCCGCACACACCCGCGCCCTCAGCTCGGGAGCCGCCGTGCCCGCGGGGCCCGCGAACACGACGGCGTCGAGGTCGCCGAGAAGCGCCCAGTAGGCGCCGAAGTGCTTCCTCAACTGGTAGCAGAAGACATCCAGGGCCAGCTCGGCGCGCTCGTTGCCTGCGCCGGCGGCCCCGATGAGCTCGACGAGGTCGCCCGAGAGGCCTGAGAGGCCGAGCAGCCCGCTTTCCGCCGACAGAGAGTGGTGCACGTCCTGGGGATCACGCCCGGACAGCCCGGCCACGTGGGGCGCGAGGCCGGGGTCGGTGTCCCCGGACGAAGTCGAGCCGGGCAACCCCGCCAACGCCGTGAACCCGCCGCTCACGTCGAGGGCATGGCCGCCGCGGATGGCGCAGACGGACGATGACAGCCCGAGGCAGCACGTGATCAGGCTCAGACCGTCGAGTGGCTGCCGCAGGTGGGCCGCGGCCAGGAGCGCCGCCTGTTGATGCACCAGCCCCCCACGGCCATACCGGCGCACGCCGTGGCGCTCGTACCAGGCGTGCGGAACGGCGTACATGAACGCGCGCGGCGGAATGGCGGCGAAGAACGCCGTGTCGAAGGCCGCGACTTGGGGTATGTCCGGCAGTAGACATCGGAATGCCTCGATCCCCGCGGCATTCGCCTCGGTTCCCGGACATGCCGGAGTCGCCCGCGAGCGGATGTCCTCGAGCACGGCGTCATCCACGACGACGGCTCGGCTGTAGGCCTCTGCGCCGTGAGCGACCCGGTGAGCGACGGCAGTGAGATGGGCGAGGTCACTGAGGGCGGCCGGTGCTCCCGCCGTGAGACGCTGGAGGACGGATTGGGCCGCGTCGGCGAGCGTTTTCCCAACCGGCACGGTCTTTTCCGACCGCATCACCGAGCTCGTGTGCTGCGCCCGGCCTGAGCCAATCCCGACCACAAGTCCTCTCACGTCGTTCATGGCGTTGTCGGTATCGTAGTAGTGGTACCGGAGGCGCTCGCCTTCGCAGTGGACGACGAGGATGCGGGCCAAGAGCTCTGAGGCTTCCGCCTCACGCTCGGCCGGGGGCTCGGCCTTGGCCTGGGGCGGCGCCGGCGGCCCGGGAGCGCGGGTCAGGCGCTCCGTGATGGTCCTGGCCATGTGACGGAACGCGTGTGGATGCCGGGACAAGGCGTCGGACATTACGCGATGCGGGATCTGGAGCACCTCGCAGCGCGTAGCGGCCACGACATCAGCCATCGTCGGTCCGCCGCTGACGAGCGAGATCTCGCCGAAGTAGTCGCCCGCGGCGATCTCCCCCAGCATCTCTCGCTCTCCGTCCGGCTGTCGGGCCTCGGCCCGCAGAGCGCCGTCGAGGGCTATGCCAAGGAAGAGCCCCGCCTCGCCGGCGCGGATCACCCTCTCGCCGGGCGCGTATGAGCTCACCTGGCTGCGCCGGAGGATCTCTTCCAGTTCGTCCTCCGCGAAGCCGGAGAAGAGCGGGTTCTCAGACAGCATGCGCAGATGTTGCACGGATCGTCACCTCACCAGGCACGCCGGTCGGCTCGCCGAGGGCGACCGAGACGCAGAGCAGCGTGGAGACGATTGGCACGGGGTTCACCTCTCGCTCGCGCGAGCGACTGATTGGGCTGGGGCACCACGCCGGCTCAGGGACTGACGTTGACCATGACGTCCCTCGTCGCGAACTTCGTCCTGTCCACGACGGTCAGTGTGAACACGTACGTCCCGTGTGCAGTCAACCCACTGACCTTCGTGCTGCGGCCTCCCTGCCTGGCGAAGGCAGGCTTCGCGCCGGACGGCGCGTTCCTGACTCGCCACCAGTGGCTGACCACATCGCCGTCCGGGTCACGCGTCACCGCCGAGAGCGTCGTGCTGCCTGCGGGAAGCGCCGGGGTCGCCGGAGAGGCCGTCGCGCTCTCGATGACCGGCGCCGCGTTCACCGGATACACGCAAACGGTAAGCTCCTCCGAGACCGTGTGCGTCCCGTCGTTGACCTCGAACCGGAACACGTGATCGCCGGGCATCGTGATGTTCGTGACCTTGGACTTCGGTTCCGTGGGCGTCTCGAGCACGACGGACGCGCCCGCCGGCTGTCGCACGACGCTCCACTTGCGCATCAACTCATCGCCCTCGAGGTCGTGTGCGCCGGCGATGAGGATGGTGCTATCGTGCGGGAGCGTGACGAGGACGGGGATTCGATTGTGCACGTCCACGGGCATTGGGGGCTGATTGCCGCCGTAGACGTTGAGCATCACGTCGCGCGTCACCGTGTTGGCGCCGTCGCGCACGGTGACCGTGAATGTGTACAGGCCTGCCACGGTGAGTCCCGTCGCCGCGGTGGTCGGAGACCTGGGATCCGCCAGGGCAGCCCTCGCGCCGTCGGGCTGGTCCGTGATCGACCACGAATAGGACAGCTCATCCAGCTCCGGATCCTGGGCAGATGCATTCAACGTCGTTCTGCTTGCGGGCACTGTCAGGTAGTTGGGCCGTGCGAGCCACTCGATCATCGTCGGCGGCTGGTTCTTCCCGGGATGCGGATAGAGGGTGAGGGCGCCGTTTGCCGGGACACCGATGGTGAGGGCCCCATCCCGACGCACGGTCTTGAGCCCGAGCTCCTTGTACGGGCTCGTCCCCACGCTCTGGCATGAGCCGTACCGGCCCGTCGGCAGGCCCGCGATGGCCACGGTGCGCGCCTGGTGCGGCGGGGTGTTGTTGATGAGCACGAGGGTCGTCATGCGCCTGTGCACGAAGGCCAGCGGGCGCACGGCCGGATCGTCGCAGGTCGCTTCGATCCGCACCGCGCCGGGACGCGCGTAGTGCATGACCTGCCGGAAGTTCCAGAACTGCTTCCCGCGGCTGAAGGACGTGTTGTTGGGGTGGAAGTGGAAGTTCTGCCCACGCGGCCCGGGGCCGCCCAGGCCGTATATCGACCAGTACGAGACCCCGCCGATGGTGAGGTCGTCGTAGAGATGGTCGAGGGTGAGCCGCATGAACTCGGTCTGCGCCGTGTCCATGCCCCTCGCAAGGGCGAACTCGCGGATCTTCGCCATGTTCTCCTGGTTGCCCGCGCCGTACCAGTGGTAGCTCAGGACGTCCACGTACTTCCAGAGCTCCGGGTCGTCCTTCGCCGCCTCGATGTAGCGCCACGTTGTGCGGGCGTTGATGCCGTCGGAGAACTGCCCCCTGGTGGGCAGCCCAAGGGCCTTGAGCCTGGCGCCAAGGACCTTCGTCATCTCCGCGACGACCGGCGGCCTGAAGGCATTGTGATTGCCGGCCTCGTTGCAGATGGCGTAGTGGTTCGTCTGGACGCCGTACTTGCGCCGCAGGTACTGAATGAACGACGTCGCGTACTCCGCGTACTCGCCGGGGCTGTGCAGCATCCAGGCCGGCACGCTGCCGGTGCTCCCGCCATCGAAGAACGACGGGCTCAGCCACAGCTCGAAGGGATCGCCGTTCGCCTCGACGCGCTGCTTGAACGGCAGGACGTAGCCGCTCACGAACTTGTCCGCATCGGCCGTGTTGAACTTCGACATGTCCGCGTCATCCGGGTCGGCGTTGTCGTTGACCGGCTCCCACCGACGCATGTTGCTGCGGTTGCCGTTGGGCTGCTGCCAGCGCATGCGCGTGAGCCCGAGATTGTTGACCGCCTCGTCGATGATCTGCTGGCGCTGTGCGGCCGATCCGCGGATGTAGAACGGATTGCAGCTCCAACCGCGGATGGTCTGGTACTTCACCGACGGATCGATGGTCACCGTGGCATCGGGCTGCGCCTGGGCCAGGCATCCGGCGATCGCGATCAGCATTCCTACACAGACCGTGCGCATCGTTTCATCCCTCCGGCCCACCGTCAGTGCTCAGCACTGCGGCTCACAACGGCTCTGCAAAGCCCTCCGGCGGATAGAACTGCGCCGCCGGGATCAGCTCCCGCTCGACCGATCGGCTCTCCCAGTACAGCAGGGCCTTCCAGTCGCGCGTGGCGTCGAACGTGCCCTTGTGGTGCTCGACACGGATGGGGTACTTCCTGCCGGCGACCAGCCGCCCCACCGGAGCCGACTTCGTCTGCGGCCGGTCCCATGCGTCGATGGCGAGCTTGCCGTCGAACCACACGCGCCCGCCGTCGTTGACCTCGAAGGTCAAGGTGTACTCCTCCGAGCGGGTCGGCTGCACGAAGCCCGTCCAGCGGCACGAGTAGTTGTCGCCCTGGTTGTCGCCGACGTGACTGCACAGGAAGCGCCCGGCCCATCCCCGCCGGCGGAAGGCGATCTGCCGTGCAACGAGGATCGTCGGCTCGCCCTCGAGCTGCTCGCCGTCGAAGTACTCGGCCTGCAGGCCAGCGCCGCTCCCGATCCCGCGCCCAACGCTGATGGTGCGCCGAGACGCATGCGTTTC
>JASFTE010000206.1:0-7826 GCA_050114035.1 Armatimonadota bacterium
GCAGGTCACGGCCCTTCAGCAACTCCACTGCATCGCCCAGGTCGCTGCAGATGTGGGCGGGCAGTCCCGCTCGTGCGCCGTTGCTCCCGACGATGCGCAGGACCTTGCCCTTGCTCTTGCGCATGCAGTTGTTGCCGGACTCGATGATGTCCCAGCTCTCCAGGTACACGGGCGCGCGGGAGACTCGTTCCGTGGCCGCGAATGCGCCGCATGCGTTGCCGAGGCCGACTCCGGCCGCCGCGGCGAACGCCTTCAGGCACTCCCTCCGTGATATCTCCGCCCCTCGCGTCATCTTTGCCCTCCAGTCACGCGGCCCCCGGCCCTGGCCCCTGTCGCCTGCGCCTCCCGGGCGTTCGCGTCACGGTTGGGGCGCGTGCAAGTCATCCGGCCCCTGCTCCGAGAGCACGGCGTGCGGATAGGACGCCTCGATCATCTCGGCGATGATCTCGCAGTAGCGGATCTTGCGGCGTGGCTGGCCGTGCAGCTCCTGCTTGAGGTAGCAGGGCGCCGCCACGCGGACGATCTCCGGGCTCTGGTTCACGCGGGAGAAGTTGCCGAGGCTCTCCCAGCCGAAGATCACGATGTCCATGGGGATGTCCACCGTCTGCCGGATGGCCGCCAGCATCGGCAACTCCAGGTCGGTGACGGGGTTGAAGCTGTCCGCCCCCAGCTCTTCCAGCAGGCGGGCCCCGGCCGGGCTGCGGTAGCCGGCGGTGTAGGACATCTTGAAAATCGCGTCCGCCGGAAAGTCCCCCGCCTCGCGCATGTGCCCCAGCAGGTAGAGCGCGCCCTCGTCGTAGAGCAGGAAGGCGCGGATGCCGGCGTCGTAGCATCTCAGGACGGACTGGACCAGGTAGGCCACGTTGTCCGCCCCGCGCAGGCGCCAGCCGCCCCATTTGCCGAACGGCGTCTCGGCGTGGCGGCCGACGTCGGTGATGGACTTCGGGCCGGGGTCCATGACGATCTCGATGCGTTCCTCCCGGCCGATGCGCGCGATCTCCTCGAGTTCGTCGGTTGCGAACCTGTTCCCTGCGCCCATGATGACGCGGTGGACGGGCACGCCGCGCACGTGCATCTCCTCGACCATCTCGTTGAGCATCGCGGCGGTCCCGATGCCGGAGATCTCGTTACGGTAATGCGCCCCGTCGGGGAATCGTTGCTCGGAGGTCGGCACGTCGTAACGGTCCTGCGGCGCGATCCCCTGTTTCTCGATCATGCGACGAATCTCAGCGATGTCCCGAGCCACGGTCGGTCTCCTCCATTCACTTGCTCGCGTTCCCGGCTCTCACTCGCGCGCCACGAACAGTGCCCTGTCGGACGCGATGGCCCGGATGAGCTCCCGGTCGAGTCCAGACGTCGCGGGATGCTCACTCCAATCTGTGGGCCTCAATGTAGTCCCAGTCCGGTTCCAGGCTCAATCCCGGAGATTCGGGGACGAGCGCGCGGCCGTCCTCGAACTGCACGGAAGGGGACGAGGCGTAGTGCTCCAGATACGGAATCGTCCGGTCGGTCGTGGCGCCCATGACCTGCAGGTGCATGTAGTGGCCGGTGTGGAGGTCCAGTGCCATGCCGGCTCGCCCGCAGGCCCGCGCCACCTCCAGGCACGAGGTCAGGCCGCCGTACTGGAAGTCGATCCGGCTCATGTCGCAGGCGCCGGCTTCCATCCATCGCAGGCGCGACATGTGCGCCCCGTCGTTGACCTCCGGAGCGCAGATCGTAATATCCAGTTCCCGACACAGCCGCACGTAATCGTCCATGTCCTGATCCTGTTCCCACATGGGCGATTCGTACCAGAGGTAGCCGAGGTCCTCCAGCATGTGGCCCACGCGCACGGCTTCGGGGTAGGAGTAGGTGTGGTAGTTGTCCCACATCAGGGCGAAGTCGGGATCGTCGCCGATGGCACTGCGGACGGCGCTGGCGATCGCCAGGTCGGCCTCCAGGTCACAGCTCACCTTACCCCGTTCCCATTCCTCTCCGTGCGTCGGATGCACCTTATAGCCATGGAAGCCCCGCTCGCGCACGGACAGGGCTTCTTCGGCGTACGCCTCCGGGGCGCCTCCGCCGACGTTGAAGTGGCTGCTGACGTAGGCCGGTACTCGATGGCGCTTCGTGCCCAGCAGTTCGTGGACGGGACGGTTCTCGGCGCGTCCGCGGAGGTCCCACAGTGCCATGTCGATCATGCTCTGTGCGATGCCGCGCACGCCGCCCTCCCAGAGCAGGTCCCACACGGCCCGGGTGTCGGCCAGGTCGATGCCGGTCAGCAGGTGCTCGGCTCGCCGATGTTCATCGTCGGTGCCCAGGCCGGGCCACTGGCAGAAGGACCAGCCCCGGAGGCCGCCCTCAGCGGTGACCCGCAAGACATAGTGCGCGTTCGGGCGGCCGTCCCGGCGCGTGCCCGCCTCGTAGGCGATCCACTCCAGCCGTTCGAGATTCACGTGTAACTTCCCCCCGCCGCCCTGCGTCAGGCCGGGGCGGCCAATCCAGGCGCACTTTGCTCAGGGCTTGTTGTCCAGGATCTGCTCGATCTGCTCGATGACTTCCTCGGTAAGCTGGCCGACCACCTCGACGGCCTGCACGTTGTCGCGCACGTGCTCCGGCCGGGTGGCGCCGGTGATGGCGGTGCTGACGTTCGGGTTCTTCAGAACCCAGGCCAGCGCGAGCTGAGCCATGCTGCAGCCGAGCTCGTCGGCGATCGCGGTCAACTCGCGCGTCTTCTCGACCTTCTCCTCGGTCAGGGATCTCCTCAACCAGTCCGCGTCGGTTCGGCCGATGCGGCTCTCTTCCGGGATGCCTTCGTCGTACTTCCCGGTCAGGATGCCTCCCGCCAGTGGCGAGTAGACGGTGGAGCCCATGCCGTGTTTCTCGAACAGCGGGAGAAGGTCCCGCTCCATGCGCGTGCGGCCGAACATATTGTAGCCGGTCTGTTCCATCAACGGGCCGATCATCCCGTTGCGGTCCGCGATGGCGTGCATCTCCAACAGGTCGGCCGGCGTGAACTCACTGGTGCCCCAGTAGAAGATCTTGCCCCGACGGATCAGCTCGTTCATCGTGAGGACGGTCTCTTCGAGCGGCGTGCTCGGGTCGGGCCGGTGGCAGAAGAACAGGTCCAGGTACTCCAGCCCCATCCGCTGCAGGGCCTGGTCGCATGCCTCGACAAGGTGCTTGCGGTTCTGACCGTACCGGGTGGCGCCGCGGGCGGCGTTGCTGCTGACCTTCCCGCTGATGACCAGCGCGTCGCGCGGCCAGTCCATCTTGCGGAACACCCGCCCCATGGCCTCCTCGGCGGCGCCGTCGCCGTAGGCCTCGGCCCCATCGAAGTAGTTCACGCCCGCCTCGAAGGCGGCCTTCATGCACGTCTCGGTGGTCTCGTCGTCCACGCTCTGTCCAAAGGTCAGCCACGAGCCGAGCGAGATGGAGCTGACCCTCAGGCCCGACTTCCCCAGGTTCCGGTATTCCATCGGACTGTTCCTTCCTCCTCAAAGCATCTTACGTTCTGTCCGGTCAGCCGTCCGGGCTGCCGGGGAGGGCGCTCAACCCGGCGATGTAGAGCGCCGCCGGGCTGCGTCGTCGCCTGCCGCCCTCCCGCGTCGGCTCCGGCGGCGTGGCGGCGATTTCGACCTGCACGCGCCGGCCCCGCCAGGGCGCCAGGTCCACGTCGAGTTCTGTCCACGGCCCGGAAGGACCCGCTCCGAAATCCGCAGTTGCCACGGTGTGCCCCTCGATGCTCACCTCCAGCCTCCATGCCTGCGCCGCGCGCACCGCCGGCTGCAGGCGGACCTTCCCCGTACCGGGCACGTCCATGGCGGACCGGAGCACGACGCACTCCGCGTCCCGTTTCGGTTCGAGCACGAGCACGTCCCGGCGCCCTTCGTGCTCCCACTTGAAGCCACTCGTCCACCGGCAGTTTGCCGCCTCCCATCCGCGAAGGCGTTCGGCGAGCGCCCACTGCAGCCCGACCGTATCGAGACGGCGCATCTCCTCGTCGGTGAACCGGCTGCCCACGGGCTCGGGCGGGTCCCACCACCGCACGTAGGGGCCGGGTTCACAGGCAACGTCTCGCGGAAACCACGTCTCCCGCCCGTCGTCGCTCTCCACCCGTCCCTCGCCTCGGGCCACGAGGGTCCGAGCGAGTTCGGTGCAGCTCTCGTAGGTTCGTGCCAATCCCCATCCCACGTGTTTGAAGGGCCGCTCGAGGTCGAGCCGGCGCACGTATCGCTCGGGGATACCGTCGATCCCGAGCATGACGCCCAGCACGCCGCCGGCGTTGGATGCGCTGCAGTCGCTGTCCTGCCCGCACCGCATGGTTACGGTCACCGTTCTGGCCAGGTCTCCCTCGCCGTAGAGCAGGCCGAGGGCGGTGTAGGCGGCGTGAATCTTCGCGTCGGCGGTCCCGGGTCCGGGGTCGAGGCCGTGCAGGTAGTCGGGATTCTCGAAGTACTTCTCCTGGATCAGGTGCCACGTGCGCTCCCAGTCGCGCGGATTCTCGGCGTGCCAGCGCAGGACGTCGCGGATCGCCTCGGCGTACTGGCTCTCCGGGGGTACCACCTGCAGCGCCGTCCGCACGAGCTTCTCCACGTCGCGTTCGAAGAACGCCTCCGCGTTGAGGGCGGCGATGAACCGGCCGTCGTAGCGCGTGGCGCAGCCCTTGATGGTGAAGCGATCGATCAGGTCGGCGGCGCGCCCCGGCATGCCCGGGCAGATCAGCCCGGCCCATTCGGCGTACATGTGCAGGTTGGCGTAGGACCACTTGCCGCTGCCGGAGTAGCGCGGCAGAGAAAGGTCCGGCGGCGCAACGCCGTTGCGCGCGTGGTAGGCGGGCCCCGAACGGCGGCCCACGGCGTTCAACCACGCCAGGATCGCCTGCCGGGGGCCGGCTTCCGGGCCCGCTGCCTCCACAAGCTGCAGCATCCGCAGGTTGAGGAAGAGGTCGTCGTTGAAATGCTGGTCGATCCGCTCGGGCTTCCACGGGGGGACCTCGTCGGCGGGCACTATGCGCGATGGGTACTTGAACTCCGTCGGGAGGGCCCATCCCACGCCGACGATCTGCCCGACCCAGCCCCCCTCCATGCGCCGCCGATACTCCTCCAGCGAGATGCGGCGCTCTGCGTCGCTCGCGGCGTCCGCTGGCGGGCGTACGGTCCCCGGCACCAGCAGAGCCAGACCCGCCGTCAGGACCAGGAAGCATGCGCGCTGCATGGATGAACACTCCTCACCTCGGGTTGCCGCTTGGCGATTCTATGCAGGGCGTCCCCATGCCGCAAGCAGGGGCGAACAATGGCACGGCGGAGCGGCTGCCACGACACATGGATCGTCCCACCCGACCCAACGACGACCTGCGAGCCCTGCAGTGGCGTTCAGGATCTCCTGTCAGGGCCGGCCGGGCGGCATCTCGACGTCGGCAAGCTCCATGCCCTCGCGCACGGCGCGCAGGTTGCGGAACGGCGCCCCGTCGTAGTGCCCCAGCGTGATGCCGTCCACGCCGCACTGGGCCGAAACGACGACACCCCGGCGGATGATCTCGGGGGTCGCCTTCGGCCGGACGCCGATGGCCGAGAGGAAGTACATCTCGTCGCCTACCGCGCGGCGGACCGAGAGCAGCCACCGCCGCTTGTGCTCCAGCCGGCTCATCTCCCCGCTCTGCTCGGAGTAGTCGGAGGACCGGATGGAATCCAGGTGGGGCTTGAGGGCCCGCAGATCGAGCCCGCTCAACTCCTGATGCTGCGTGATGTAAGCGTTCAGCCGAAGCTCAATTCCGTCCCGGATGCCGTGTACGCGCTCGTGAATCCGCCCGAAGAACCGCGTCATGGAGCGCCGCCGGAACTGCAGCCACTCATAGAGGGCCGGCACCTCCAGGAGAACCGCCGTCTCGGCCGTGTTACTTGCCCGGAGCAGGGCCCGTTCGTGGGCCTGATCCAGGGAGGGGCGGGCGAACATCTCCGCCACGGGCCGAAGCTCCTGCCGGATCGCTGCCAGGTCGAGGCCGTCCTCGCGTGCCGCCGATGCGCAGTGTTCGCACCAGCATCCGCCCAGGCAGCTCGCCAGCACGCGGGCGGCCGGTTGACCCTCCCGGGGGCCGTGCTGGAAGGGGGTGAGGCAGGTCTGGACGTAGTCGAGGTCGTAGTTGGCGACCACGTCCGCGAACAGCCCCGTCACATACTCCTGCACGTCCGGGTTGTTCGGGCAGACCAGCTTGCCTATGCGTTGACCGTTGATGTCCCGCTGAATGCAGTCGGACAGCTCGCCGGCGGCGCGCTCGGCGTCGAGCACTGTGTGGGAGATCTCCACGCCGGTCTTCATGCCGCGCTTGCGTGCGGCGTCGATGAGCACCTGGAGCCAGTCCGTGCCGGCCAGGAAGTCGCGCTCCGAAGTGCGGGGTCGGATGCGACCGTAGCAGGTCGGATCGGGCCGCCAGTAGGCCCGGCTGTCCTCGGGGCAGTAGGTCTTGCGGACCGGGTTGTGGGGGTAGAAGAAGTCGGTGAGCGGGCGCTTCTCATGGTGCATCAGCGCGATCAGATACACCGAGTTGCAGCACGACATCTCCTGCAGGTTCTCCAGAATGCGCTCGACCCCTTCGTCGGCCAGGTCCCAGGGGTAGAGGCTGGCAGAGACTTCCGAGAAGAGCATGGCATCGGCCTCCCTGTTGGCTCCGGACGGACGCTGGCGCGAGTGTAGCCGCAGAGGAGAGGGTCCCGCAAGAACGGCGCCGCCTTTGCCCGGTCATTGCGGCATGCGGGAGCAAGGGTTATGCTGGGCGGAACTGTTTGCGGTTCGAGCCCGTTCTCCTCTTGTCTCAGGACTGGAAATGTCGTCATCGAGCCAGAGACGCCCCAATGTCGTGTTCATGATGACGGACCAGCAGCACGCGCGCATGGCGAGCTGCACGGGCAACCGTCACCTCAACACCCCGGCGCTGGACAGCATCGCGGCCTACGGGGTCCGCTTCGACCGGGCCTATTGCACCAACCCGGTCTGCGTGCCGTCCCGGTTCAGTCTGTTCACCGGCCGCATGCCGAGCGAGATCGGTCTGCGCAGCAACCGCTCTCGGCACCTGCCCGAGATCTCGGAGCGCATCAAGCGCCTTGGACTGGGCTGGCTCCTGCGGGAGGCCGGTTACGAGACGGTCTACGGGGGGAAGGTCCATCTGCCGAAGCGCCTCAGCCCTGAAGACATCGGCTTCGACGTGCTGACGAAGGATGAGCGTGACGGCCTGGCCGACGCCTGCGCCGGATATATCGCCCGAGAGCACGACCGGCCCTATTTCCTGGTGGCCTCCTTCATCAACCCGCACGACATCTGCTACATGGGCATCCGGGACTTCGCCACGACCGACTTCGACAAGGCACTTCTGCGGAACGGGGAGACCGAGCTGGCCACTCTCGATCGCGCCCTCCAGCGGCCCCCGGCGGTGGCGGAAGAGGAGTTCTTCGAGGAGCTCTGTCCGCCGGTTCCGCCCAACTTCGAGCCGCAGGAGGATGAACCCGAGGCGATACGCATGCTGCTGAAGGAGCGCCCGTTCCGCTGGCAAGAGCGCCAGGAGTGGTCCGAACGTCGGTGGCGCGAACACCGCTGGGCGTACTGCCGGCTGACGGAGTCCGTGGACGCGCAGATCGGCAAGATCCTGGATGCGATCCGCAGCCGTGACTGCAACGGCGACACGGTGATCATCTTCACCAGCGATCACGGCGACCATGATGCCGCGCACCGGATGGAACACAAGACCGTTCCCTACGAGGAGGCCGCGAGCATCCCCCTCCTGATCTCCCAGCCGGGAACGACACCGGCAGGGGCGGTGGACGAGACTCACCTGGTCTCCAACGGCCTGGACC
>JASFTE010000207.1:0-7796 GCA_050114035.1 Armatimonadota bacterium
CCGGCCCTTGCTGGACGTGTGGCAGACGGTGCGGTGGACCGACTTCGATCTCTCGCCCTGGACGATTGACGACCAGGTCGCCTGGGAGGAAGCGGAGGCGCCCATCGGCAGGGATGTGCTCCACACTGGCCAGCCGGTGACCAAGTACGCCGTCTGCATGCGCGTCAGCGCCCCAAACGGCCCGCCCATGCTGGCAGAAAGCCGGTTCGCGCTGCCGCGCAATCCGATATTCTGCGTGGCGCTGGCACGCGGCGAGCCACACGGAGATCACCAGACGGACGCGTACGTGGCCATCGAGTTCGGCTGCACGGCGACGACGGGCTACGCTCTCGTCCTGCCGTTCCGTGAGCCGGCGTACCTGGCGCAGTACCACACCCAGGAGCAGGTCGAGTACTACGAGGACGAGCGCGGGACGATGCCCGTCACCGTTACGAGCAACGTGTGGCTGAAGCTGCCCGAAAGCGAGCAGAGCATCCGTCTGCCGTCGGCGGAGGGGTACGCCCGCGGTGAGAGGGCGTTCGTGTGGATCGGCGTGATCGGTGGCAAGCTCGTGACCTCCTGCGACGGCTTCAACACCGACGTGAACGTCTGGGGGCCGGAGAGCGGCGATAGCGTCTGGGTCCATGAGGGCGGGCTGCGGGTCGAAGGGCGCGGGTGTGAGTTCAGCTTCAGCTACTTCCCGTGCCGGATGTTCGGAGCGCGGGTCCTGGGAGCGGAGGTCCCGGCCGGCTATGCGACGCAGCTTGCGACGGGAGAGATCGGCGAGCTGGAGTTGCCAAGTGCCGCCCAGTGGCGCCTGCACACGGAACAAGGCGACCCGATAGACGACAATGAGAATGGCGACCCCCTCGTGAGCGTGGAGGATGTACCGCCGGAGTCGGGTGGCACGTGGACGCGGCAGTGGGACCTGAACCTCCGCCCGCGCCGATCCACATCCTCTTTCATCGACCGCGGCGGGCTCTCGCGGGAGCTGCACCACTGGCGGTCCGCGCAGGTGTCGCAGGTCGTGCATGGGCAGCGGGCAAAGTGCAGCGAAGCGGCCCTGCCGTCGGACGCATCACTCACCGAGGACGATCTGGCAGCGCTGCGCGGTGAGTATGACAATGGCCGCGAAGCGGGACGGTTCCACCTGGGCGTGGACAATGCACTCGGCGCGCAGACCGCGCTGGGCTCCCGACGGCTCTGCGAGCTCTCGGTGGGCTGGCGGGTGCTGGTGGACGGGCAGGAGCAGGGCAGCCTCTCCCAGGTCTTCGGCGGCTACAGCCTGGAGCCCGTCATGGGCACTCGTAGTGCCGCGGGCACGCATATGGCAGTGCCGCTGGGCAACGACATGCTCCGCCTGGCGGAGATGAAGGCGGACGGGCGCGTGCCGGCATTCGATGGCTGGACGGTGTGGGGCGCCATCCGCTGGATTCTCGGACGCTGCGGCATCCCCGACGAGAAGATGGACCTGGAGGACCTGGGCACGGTCCTGCCGGTGAAGGCGCGGGAGCATCTGTGGAAGCCGGAGAAAGGGCGGCTGTGGCTCGACGTCCTCGCCGATCTGTGTGAGTACGACTTCAACGCGGCTCTGTGGTTCGACGAGGGCGGCACGGCGGTCAAGGGCTGCCGGTACTGCCGGAGCAAGCGAACGAATGGCGATCCGGCGCTCGACAGCCATGTGCAGAAGCACCGGCACTGGAATGACACGGGCTGTCAGGCGGTCGATGCGACGCGCGGCCCTGGCGGCGTGTACCGGGAGTACTACACGCGTGGTACGGCGGCGGGCGATCCCGAGAGCACGTACGGGGAGATCCTGGAGTTCGACCGGCGCTGGGAGGAGCTCCCAGGGCATCGATTCGCCACATGGGTCGAGGTCGGCGGCAAGGACGTTCGCGGGCGACCGGTGACGGTCGTGGCCAACTGCGAGAAAGCCGTGCGGGACCCGAGCGATCCGCGGTTTACCGGCGGCTGGCACATACACGCGCCTCCCCTCAACGTCGATCACGTGGTGACCGAGGCCGAGGCGGCGCGGATTGCGCGCTGGAAGCTGTGGGAGTTGTCCCAGCGCCCGGAGTACGTCACGGTGCGGACGCCGCTGGATGACGGCATCCGGAAGGGCCACGTGTTCCAGATCAAGGGCGCCGAAGATGCCGACCTGGACGAGGCGAAGTTCCGGGTGACAGGCGTGATCTACGACCTGCAGCGCCGTCCCCGAGGCGTGGCCGTTGACGCGAAGCTCGGCACCGGGGCCGGGGCCTCGAGACGCGACCGCCGTGCCGAGCGCTTTGGGACGACGGTCGTGATCGGCAGGAGGATCGCGTGACCGCTCGCCCGGAGCGAGAGTAGCATGCACATGACCGACGAGACAGCATGGGAGCTTGACGTGATGCGCCGGATCGCCCGGCCCTACGCCCCCACGGGGGCGATGGCTTCGGGCGCAGCGGCGTCGCGGGTCGTCCGGGAGGACGCAGCGCCGGTGCTGCTGTACGGTTGGGATGATGAGGCGGGCGAGGAAGTGGTGTTCGGCTATGTCGGCGGGCCGGTAGGGATGGTGGCGGCGAATCCGTCGAAGGCGTAGCCGCCGTCGAGTTGCGCATCCGTAGCTGCTGAGAGGCGCGGGCCAGAAGGCCCGCGCTCCGCGTTCCAGGGGGCTGGAGACACAGACCATGGGCACACCGAATCTCGACCTGAAAAACGACTACGCCGACAGCGATGTGACGACGCGGGCGACGTACAACAGCCCCGTTGACTATCTCGACCGGGCGGCCGAGTGGTTCGAGCGCTTCGCGGGGCATGGCGTTGAGAGTGGCTGGGAGCTGCAGAGCGACAAGACGGTGAGCGCCGGCAGCGGCTTTGTGAACCACTTCTGGCACCAGACAGCCGCCCAGCAAACGGTGACTGGCTGGACGAACGGCGTCGCGAACTACGTGAACGCTCACCCGAGCCTCTCAGTGGATCCCGCGTCCGGCAACGTCACCTTCGGCGTCGGCTTCATCGCCACGACCTCGTCGGGCGTGCCCGCGGGGGCGGTGCCCCTCGCCTCGTGCACCCTCGACAGCAGCGGGAACATCGTGTCTGGCAGCATCAGCCATGCACGGAAACGACACGCGTACAACTACCAGTGGCTCGTACTCACGCTGTCCATCAACCGCACCGGGATCGCGGCCGGCGAGACGGTGACCGAGACGATACCGCTGGGCGCGACGCTGTACGGCGGCTACACGGTCGAGCTGCCGGCCGTGCCGGGCTTCTCGGTCAGGACGCACAGCTACGAGCCGACGCAGTTCCAGATCGACGTGACGAACGAGACCGCCTACTCGGCCGACTACGCCGGGACGGCCACCGTCAGAGGCATAGCCGGGCTGTAGGTGCTTGAGCCGCCATCGGGGACCGCGCAGCGCAGCGGCCAGAGGCTGCGCTTCTTGTCGCCGGTGATGAGCTGATTCGCCGGGCTCTCGGGGGTCGATAGACGCGCCCCACCACCTCCGGGGGCCCGGCGTAGATCCAGGAGGCGCGGGGATCGCCGGGAGCTACTGAGAATGCGCATCGCGCTCTTCGCCAATCGTGGCGCTCGGGGCCAATTCGCGCCGTTCGCAGATGCGCTGCGCCGACTGGGCCACGAGCCTTCCGTCGTGTCATTGGATGGCGGGCCGGACAGCCCGCGTGGGCAGTACGATTACCGCGACATCTGTCGGTACTCCCACTGGCGCGAGCCCGGATACGAGAGCGTACACCGGCAGCGAGCTCAGGGGATAGCAGCCCATGTGGAAGAGCACCTGACCCGGGAATCAACCGATGTTGCGGTCGTTTGGGGCCACGCCACATGCGAGCAGCGGGCCGCGGCGGCGGCCTGCCGGGGCCTCGGCGTGCCGGTAGCATTCGGCGAGCTCGGGTGGTTTCGCCGCCCGCCAGGAGGCTGCCCGGGGCATCCTCACAGCGAGCGGACCCTATTGCTCGACTGCGTCGGGCTCAACGAGGGGCGCACGGAGCTGTCGCTGGAGTGGTGGGATAAGCGGCTCACCGCTGAGCAGGAAGCAAGGCTGAGCGAGTACGTTGATTGGTGGAAGTACACGAAGAGCAGCAAGCATGTGCAGCACGGTGAGCCGCTCCCACCACGTCTGGCGCAGTGCAGGCGCCGCGGGCTGCCGGTACTGCTGGTACTACTGCAAGCCGATTGGGACGCCGCGGCCTTCTACGCTGAGGCCGGTCTGACGGGGCAGGCGGACGTCATGAGCCTGGTGCGAGGGGCAATTGGGGACGACTGGCAGGTGGTGGTGAAGGAGCACCCGGCCGCGATGCGGGCGGCGCAGCCGGCCGATAGGGAGCTGTGGGTCCGCGACGTCAACGTCCACGACTGTTTCGCGGCCGCGGACTGCGTCGTCACGGCGAACAGCAATTGCGGACTCGAGGCGCTACTCTACGAGAAGCCCGTGATCTGCCTGGCCGACGCTCCCTACGGGCGGCTGGGCTTCACCTTCGACGTACGTGACGCCGGGGCGTTGCGGCGGATGCTGGCCCGCACGCGATGGCTCCAGGCGCCACACCTGGGCAACAGGTTCCTGCGGGCGTTTCTGTACTACGTCATCTTCGAGTATTGCTTCGCGCCGTCGGAGGTCGGCCGTCTTGCCGACAAGCTGTGGCACCGGCTGGTGGCAGGCGAGGGCTGCCAGAGACGCGCCCGTCGTGTGGTGACGGCCTCGGCCGCGCGGAACGCCGAATCCATGGATGTGGCACCGGAAGCATGAATAATGGTCACCGAGCAGATGCCTCACCCGACGCTGGAGGTCTTCGGCTGGGACGAGCAGGGCGAGCCGCGGCTGCTGAGGCAGACGAAAGCCGTCGCCCAACGCCCGCCCGGGCAAGGCGTGGCGGCCAGTCGGGGCGTGGACGCTCGCGGCTATGCGTACACGCTCCACGAGACGGCCCACGCCTGCCCTTGGGGCACCGCACTCATACTGTGCAGACGCGCTCAGCAGGGCTTCTGGAACAGGTGGAGTGAAGCCCTGGCCACGCACGGGCTGGAGACCCACGGGTACATCGCTGAGGAGCTGTTGACCGATACGCGTGCGCCCAGCGGACGGTGGCCAACACTGCCCCAGGACGTCGTGCAGTTTGCGGCCTTCCGGTGCGGCATCCCGACCGCGGAGGCGATGCGGCAGGCGCGCGCGCTCTACGCCGCCACGCTGCGGATCATTGGGGCCCTTGACGAGCGCCCCCTGGCCGCATTCATGTGGGGACACAGCGAACACTGGGACAGGGCGCCGGCTCTGGCGTGTCGCGCTGCACGCATACCGACTCTCCATGCCGAGGGGGCGATGTTCCCGCGGCTCAGCCGCCTCGAGCATGGCAGGCAGCTCGACGGCGGGCACGCGATCATCAATCGCGGGGGGCAGTACTACGAGGACTTCTCTGACATTGATCGACTCTGGGACAGTGTCGGGGGCGAGCCGCTCACGCCGGTGCAGGCCGCTCGGATCGAGGCATACATGGCGGCGTGGCGCACGGCCAAGGCAAGCAAGTACGGCCAGCCCACGGAGCCCCCGTCCGTCGGCAGCACCGGCAAGCGCGTCCTGTTCGTGCCGCTGCAGATCGACCGAGATGCGAGCCTGTTCTACGCCACAGATAAGGTGGTGGGCAAGGCAGTTGATCTCGTGGAGCTCGCCGCGAGCTCCGCTTCGCCCATCCAGTGGCAGATCGTGGCGAAGCGACACCCGCACGATGCCAGCACGGATGCGCCGCTCCGGGCACTCGAGGCGCGCCACGAGCATCTCACGGTTACCGACGACGCCAACATCCACGACCTATTGGCCATGGCCGATTGTGTCTGCGGCATCAACAGCACAGTGCTCATGGAAGCGCTGTGCTACGGCAAACCGGTGATCGCCCTGGGCAGCTCGTGCTTCAGCGGCCGGGGCTTCACGTTCGACATCCGCGACCGCGCATCGCTGCGCAGAGCTCTGGGGCCCGGAGCCAGACGCCTGCACATGACGGACCAGCGACGGCGCCGCTTCCGCCGGTTCCTGCACATGATGATGTGGGAGGGCAACGGCGGGAACGGATTCTTCGTGGACATCGACAATTTCGACGCCGCGAGGTTGGTCGAGGGTTGAGCCCGGCCTACCGAGGCACGCAGCTGGGACAGAGATGCGCGTCAACGTGGTGACGGGCGGGCCGGTGGACTGGGTCTTCGCCGATCTGGTCGACCGCCTCAAGCAGATCGTCGCCGCTACAGACATCGTGGTGACCGAACGTCCGCTGGACCAGGCGGACGTTCTCCATTTCTGGCGTCCGCAGGCGGCGGTCGGCGTGCCGGATCTGTCGCGCGCAGTGCTCACCTGCCACGGGTTCGGCTGCTGGGGCACGGGACGGCCCATCTACGGCGAGGGGGTGATCCACGCCTTCAGGCGTGCTGCCGGGGCCATCGTGCTCAACACCGCCGATGCGGAGCGTCTCCAGTGGCAAGGCATCGAGCCGGAACGCGTTCACTGCATTCCGCACGCGGTTGACTCGGACGTGTTCGCACTGCGGCCGGAGCATGACCCGGCGCAGCGGCTCGTCATCGGCCGCGTGGGAAGGCCATACGGGCGGCTGGACGATCCTGTGCGAGGAGTCGAATGCAAGGGGCGCGCGACGCTGGACGAGATCATGCGCGGACTCCGCCATCGCGCGCCGGAGGTCAAGTGGCTGCTGCTTGGCGCCGGCTGGGAGCACGAGGAGCGCCTCGCACGAGACCTGGGCTACGCTGTCGAGTTCGCTGCGCGTGAGGATGTCGGATACCCGCGTGGTCACGTCGCGGCGTACCACCGGATGGACGTCTACCTTGTCACGAGTCGAGCCGAGGGCGGGCCGGCCTCGCTTCCTGAGGCCATGGCCTGCGGGGTGTGGCCGCTGTGCACTCCAGTGGGAATGTGCACCGATCTCATCTGCCCAGGGCTAAGCGGCGAGCTGTATCCCGTGAATGGGCATGGAGCGGCCATCGGGCAGATCGAAGCGCTACTGGACAGCCGGGGGCGGCTGGAGCACGAGCGCGAGGCCGTGCGGGCGAGTGTGCTGAGCATGACGTGGCGTCGATGGGCCGAAGCCCATCAGGCCGTGTACGAATCGGTGGCGTAGCGGACGTTATCGTCCGCCAGGAGGCGAGGAAATGCGATCTTGGATTCTCCGTGCAGCGATGGCCATGGCGCTTCTGGCTGTGCCTGCCTTCCTTGAGACTCAGCCGAGTGGCGTGCACGCGGACGTCTTCGGCCTCGGGCCGACACTGGTCGGCAGGGGGCCGGGACTCGTAGTGGAGCAGCGAGGAGCAAGTGGTCCGCTGCCGTCCCAGATACTTGGCCTGGAAGGGTATGCGCTCTGGGGCAAGAACGCCGGAGCCGCGGCCGGCGTCACCTACAAGCACAGGTTCGCGAGCGTGCCCGTGGGCACTCGCAAGATCCGGCTCAGGTACGGTCTGCTCGGGGGCGTGTCAACGGCCGGCACTTCGACGCAGCCGCTCATCGGTGGGTTCGTTGAGGCAGAGGCCGAAGGCCTCGCCGGCCTGGTGCTTGTGATCCGGCTGGACGATGGCGTGTACGTCAATCCGGGGCTGAAGGTGAACTTGGTCAGTGTGAGCTTCTAGCGCAAGCTCCTCACCAGATAAGGGGGCGCAATATGCTCTGTGCAATCTACGTCGCCTTGGCGGCGGCCGTTGCAGGCCAACCGTCTGGGCCAGAAGCCGCGACCCAGACGATGCACGAGGAGATGCTCTATCCGGTCGTGCGCGTCCGCACGAAGACGGCCGGCGGCAGTGGCACGGTGCTCCACAGCGCGAAAGATGC
>JASFTE010000208.1:0-7779 GCA_050114035.1 Armatimonadota bacterium
TGATCGCCGACGTCAGCACCGTCTTGCCGTGATCCACGTGACCGATCGTCCCAACATTCAGATGCGGCAAATCCCGCACAAACTGCTCCCTGGCCATCTGTCAACTCTTCCTCTCGTACTCGGCCGAACTCAGTGTCTCAGCGCCCCCCACTGGCGGCGCCGCGCGATGCTGCGTCTTCGTGTCTCCTGCTTCGCCGCTGGAGCCCACGACCGGGATCGAACCGGTGACCTTGTCCTTACCAAGGACACGCTCTGCCGACTGAGCTACGTGGGCCCGGGCCACTTGCCGTCAGGGCTCCCCCCGAGAGCTCTGCCCCACCAGCGCAGCCCGTGCTATGCTCTTCGGCTGGAGCTCTGAGACGTCTCGGTGGTGGAGGGAGGAGGATTTGAACCCCCGTAGGCATTACGCCGGCAGATTTACAGTCTGCTCCCTTTGGCCGCTCGGGCATCCCTCCGCCGGCAAAGACCATTGTGCGGCGCCTTGCGTTGGCGCCGACACGCTCCGAGTATAGCCGAAATCCGTGCCCCGTGTCCACCCCCAAAATGTCATCGGCCTGTAGTCCCACTCACTCCAGGTCCGGGGCTGACTCGTGTCCGGATCGGTGGCACGGCACACCGCATCGCCGCATGCCGGCACACGCGACGGCCCGCTGAAGAACAGGCATATCGTGGGGGAGACTCGGAGGGAGCACTGGAGCCGGCGATCCGATTCGAACGGATGACCTGCTGATTACAAATCAGCTGCTCTACCGCTGAGCTACGCCGGCATGGCCTCGTCGCCGGCCGCGCCTCCTACGCTCTCAGGACCCCGCCGCCTGCTCGGTCGCCGCCGGCATCCGCACGGGACCTCGCCGCATATCCTGGGCCAGCTTGCGCTTTGCCCGCTGCAGCGCATTGTCGATCTGCTTCACCCCGCGCGAGAGGTCTCGGGCAATGTCGTGGTACGAGCGGCCCCGAATGTACCCCGACAGTGCGTCCGCCTCCAATGGGCTCAGACACCGCCGAATGCGCTCGACGATCTCGTCACGCGCGTGCCTCCCCAGCACAATCGCCTGCGGGTCGCTCGTCAGCACTCGCCGAACGGCCGCTCCCAGCGCACGCTCGTGCGGGTCGTCCCTCGAGGGCTCGTCCAGCGACACCGAGGCATTGAGGGCTACGTGCTTGTGCCGTCGGCCGGTCTTGACCGCCGTGATGAGCTGCCGCGTGACGCACAGCTCGGCGAAGGCGCCGAAGCTTCTCATTTCGCAGGCGGAGAAATCCCGGATTGCCTTGTGAAGCCCGATCATCCCCTCCTGTACGACGTCCTCATGGTCGGCGCCCATGACGTAATACGCCCGCGCCTTGCCCTCAACAAGGCGGCGGTACTTCCGCAGCAGGGACTCCATCGCGCGCCAACTGCCACCCTTGGCCCGGACGACCAGGTCCTCGTCGCCCATGCCTGCCAGACTCCGCCACCGCAGCCGTCGTCTGCCCAGACGCATGGCCATTACCTGACACCTGCTTGGACCACAGTCCGGAGTGTCCGCGCTCAAGCGCGTTCCGTGCGTGTCGCAGTGCGGCGGTCAGTAGGGTCGCGTGGGGCAGTCCGTCGTTGTTGTGATGTGGGATAAGTATAGGCCCAACGCGGGGACGGCGTCAAGCACTCCGAGGGCCCCGGGAGCGCACCAGAGCATGCCCGTGAGCCCAGTTGCGCCCATCCGCAGTGGTGCTGCCCAAATCCACGGCGATTCTCCCCGTCACCTCCGGCAGGCCGGCAGCCCGCCCCACACCTCCCTCAGAACACCTTCTCGCTCTCCGTCAGCTTCCCCAGCATGATCTCCTGGTGCTCGCGGATGGGCTGCGCGCAGGCCGGGTCGTCGATGAGGTTGGTCAGCTCATCCGGGTCGGCTTCCAGGTCGTAGAACTCGTCCGGCTTGTCGCCAGTCCAGAAGCAGTACTTGTAGCGCTCAGTGCGGACGCACTTCCCGCTGAAGGACTGATCGTTCGTCGTGTACTCGCACAGCACCGCCTCGTGCCCGCCACCGTGGCCCTCGACTAGAGGCCGGAGGCTCGTCGCCTGCATCACCGACGGGATCTCGACCCCGGCATAGTCCAGCATCGTCGGCGCGATGTCCATGGCCTCCACCAGCTCGGTCACATCCGACGCGCCCGGCTTCCCGCCCGGCGGGATCACGAAGGTCGGCACGCGCGTGACGATGTCGTAGAAGTTGCCCTTCCCCCGACGCGCCCTGTCGCCCAGCATGTCCCCGTGATCCGAAGTCATGGCCAGCAGCGTGTTGTCCCACAGGCCCAGCTCACCCAGCGTGTCATCAATCCGCTTCATCATGTCATCTATGAACGTCACCAGCGCCCAGTAGTACGAGATCACCCGCCGCATGAGCGTCGGGTCGGCGTGCACGCGCCGCCGGAAGGAGTTGTCCGGCACCCCCGGCGCATCGAGCGTCCTCGGCCACGGGACCTCGTCGAAGGGATACAGCTCATCGTACGGGCGGGGCGGATCCATCGGCCCATGCGGACCGCAGAACCCGATCCACAGGAAGAACGGCCGCTCCCGCTCCCGCTGGATGAATTCAATGGCCTCCTCCGCGATCCAGTAGTCCACGTACTCCTCCACCGGCAGCACGTTCACGACGGCCGTCATCTGCCCTTTGTACTCCGGCTGCCGCCGCTGCTCGTAGATCCTCTCGTACCCGCCCGGATGCCTTTCTTCGAGCCACCCGGCATACGTCGGCCCGAGCGGCCCGGGCCCGATCTCCTGCCCCTCCGACTCGGTCCACCGGGCCCCCTTCCCCCCGCACACGCGCAGGTGATGGAAGCCCGCCTCCGGCATCATGTGGATCTTCCCCGCGGCCCCCGTCTCATACCCGGCCGCCTGCAGCCGCTCCATGAACGTGTGCTCCCAGCCCGGCAGCCCCGGCGTCGTATCGATCACCGTCTCCATGTACCGCACGCCGTGCTGATGCGTGTACCGTCCCGTCTGCATGCACGCCCGGCTCGGGATGCACACGGGGTTCTGCACGAAGGCATTCCTGAACAGCGTCCCCCTCCCCGCCAGCGCATCGAGGTTCGGCGTCCTGATCTGCTCATTCCCCGTCACCCCGAGCGTATCGTACCGCTGCTGGTCCGTGGTGACGAGGATGAGGTTGGGGCGGTTATCGTCTGGGAGCTCGCTCACTGCTCTCAGGGCTCCTTCGCATGTCCACAAGTGAGGTCGCGTTCCTCTTCTACGCCCACCCCACTCACCCCTCGGCCCTGCAGGAATTGGCTCCACGTTCTCCGAACCGTCTGGCAAGGAGACGCGAACGTGCGCCTACCGAAGGCCCTTCTGGCAGCAATCCTGACGGCGACACTTGCCGCGTTCGCACTGAAGGGAGCAGCCATCGTGGCCGCACAACAGCCCTTCCCCCGCGTCCAGGCGATCCCGATGCAGGACGATGCGGTGTCTTTCCGCGTCGATGGCGAGCAGGTGCTGCGGTATAGCGCCGGCCACGGGATGTTCCGGCCGCATCTGTTCCCCGTCATTGGGCCGGCGGGGCGGCAGGTCACCCGCATGGGTCATCCCCACGACCCGACGGGCCACCGGCACCACTACTCCATCTGGGTCGCGCATCACGACATCAACGCAGTGGACTTCTGGAGCGACCGGGAGACGGCGGGAAAGCAGGTGCATCAGCACATCCTCGCCATCGAGGATGGCCCCGGTCTCGTCCGCCAGGCCGACGGATCGGGGTCACCCCGCCCCGCAGGGGTCAGGGGCGGCGCCGATTCGGCCGCCATCCGCGTGCAGATCCTGTGGGTCGCACCCGAGGGCAAGGCGCTGCTCAGCGAGGAGCGCACCTATCGCCTCACGGAGCTGGGCAACGGGGAGCGCCTCATTGACATCCACCTGGCCCTCACGCCCGTTGACGGTCCCGTCACCTTCGGCGCGACCTCCTTCGGCTTCGCCGCGGTGCGCGTGGCGAAGACCATGACGGTCAACGACGGCGGGGGCAAGATCGAGCACTCCGGCGGAGCTGTCGGCGAGGACGCCGTCTTCTGGAAGCCCGCCGACTGGTGCGACTATTCGGGGCAGGCCGCGCCCGACGAGATCAACGGCGTCGCCCTCATGAGCCACCCGAGCAACGAGGGGCACCCTTGCGACTGGCACGTCCGCTCCGATGGCTGGATGGGCGCGTGCTTCTCCCGGGAGAGCGAGTTCGTGCTGGCGGCGGAGAAGACGCTAACGCTGCGGTACGCTCTGTACGTGCACCGCGGCGACGCCCACGATGCCAACGTCGCCGACCGCTACACCGCCTTCGCCGCCTCCGAGTTCAAGCCATGCGAGAAGTAGGGCGCGCGTGACGACCAGCAGCACCACAGGAGGATGGAGCGCGAACTGAGGGAAGTCACGCTGGAGACACCGACCGATGTGTGTTCGGGCAGAACGGACCACGCTCACCGGAGGACGATACGATGGAAGCGAGCATCTCGCGTCGACAGTTCCTGGCCGCTTCGGCGGCCGGCGCTGCATCCTTTGGCCTGGGACCCGCCCGGGGCGACACCCGTCCCGCGTCCTTGACCAAGTACGGCGGGTTCCGGTTCGGGATCCAGGCCCACGGCCTGCGCAACTTCCCCATAGACGAGGCCATACGCATCATCCACGACGAGCTGGAGCTGCACTGGGTCGAGTTCTCCCGTAAGCACCTTGAGGTCGAGGCGCCGCCGGACGAGATTCGGCGCGTACTGGCGCTGCTGGAGCAGAACGACATCACGTGCAACGCCCTGGGTGTCCACCGGTTCACGGCCGACCACGAGGCCAACCGCCGCGTGTTCGAGTTTGCGAAGGCAATGGGCGTTCGCAACATCAGCGCGAATCCGTCAGCCGACGCCTTCGACAGCCTCGAGAAGCTCGTCGCCGACTACGGCATTCTCATCGCGATCCACAATCACGGCCCGGGCGCTCCGTACGACAAGGTCGCCGACGTCGTCAACGCCGTCAAGGACCGACACGCCAACATCGGTGCGTGTATCGACACCGGGCACTTCATTCGCTCGGCCGAGGACCCGGTGCAGGCGATCCACACGCTCAAGGGGCGGGTGTTCGGGCTGCATATCAAGGACGTGGCAGAGCAGACGCAGAAGACGCACGACGTGATCATCGGCGAGGGGTTCCTCGATGTGGAGGGGATGTTCAAGGCCCTCAAGGACGTCAGCTTCCCGGCCGGTGGAGCGCTGTCGCTGGAGTTCGAGGGCAATCCGGACGACCCGGTCGCCGAGATCAAGCAATGCCTCGCCGTTGCAGCCAGGGCGGCGCAGCGCGTAGCCGCCTCGTGAGCCGAACAAGGACTCCGTGCAGCGCCTGCTGCGACGGCAAACTCCGCGGTGCCTATGCGTGCTGGCCGGCAGTGTGAGGCTGAGTCATGAGAAAGGCCACGGCAGGCGGATCCGCTGTAGAGCGGCGACTAGATCGGCCAGTCTTACGGAATCGGCCCCCCTAGCTTTCTTCGCGTCTGTCAGCAGGAGCCCGACCCCGGCCTGGAGCTTGTCGGCCGCCTCCTTCGGGGTCATGTTCTCCCGCCACTCGGGCTGCCGCTCTTCCATGACCTGGACGGCGTAGTCATAGAGGAACGCCGCTGCCTGATCGTCCACCTCCACCGCGGCTGCCTCCTGCGCGCTCTTGATGGCCTGAAGGCCTTGCTCGGCCACCTCATCCATCGGCCCGAGCCACTTGTGCAAGCGAGTCTGCATGTCCTCGATAGCGGCCCGGAGCTCGCCGGTGGCCCGCTGCACCTCCTGCTGTATCAGCGGTCGGATCTGGTCTTCGGAGGGAGGCGGGCCGGGTGGGCCGGCTGGCCCCCGCGCGCCGGCTGGCCCGCGCGCACCAGGGTCTCCCTTCTGGCCGGGCGGCGCGGACCGCGACGGCAACTTGCCCCATAGGCGGGCGAGGGCCGCGGCCAGGCCGTAGCGCGCCACCGGCTCGTCGCCCTTGAAGGTCCCATCGGGGTAGGGCACCATGATGCCCAGGGCGACCATCCTCTGCACCGCATCATACGCTGGATGCGCAAAGGACACATCGCGTGTTGGATCCCCGGTGGCCTGGGCGTGGCTCGATGGACTGCTCAGCAGCGCTCCCAGCATGCAGATCGTCACTCCGACAACCACCCGACTGCTCCTGCTCATGACAACCCCTCCTTTACGGTTCTCGACCAAGCCATGGCGCCAGCGCCTGCGCGCGTCGGCAGCCCGAGCTCAGGGCCGGCTCATTGCGCGCCGGCGAAACACAGAACGCGCACGGGCTCCCTCCTCGGGGTAGAGCGTCTGGCTGGCGGCGCGACCACTGCCGCGTCCGCGTGCCGGTCATGGGTGTCATCCCCTACGTCGTCCCCGTGCTGGGCACGGTTGCTCGTTGGCCCACCCGATCCGAGGGGCGGAGGAACACGGGGCCAGACAGACTACAGCTCTCCCAGGTGGCGCTTCGCGCGGTCGATGAGCCCGGAGTCGTCGATCACGTCGATGACCTTGTTCAGGGCGGCTCTGAACTCGTCGTGGTTGTCCCGCCTCAGGTCACCGTGCTTGGCGAGGTCAACGACGGCGCGGCTGGCGTCCATCGCCAGCGCCGGGGTATCGAGGTAGGGGACGGCCCAGCGCAGGGCCTCGACGCTGCGGGCGGAGGCCACGGCTTTGAGGACGACCTTCCTCTCGTGGTCGCGCTCGGCGAGCGCCATGGCCTGCTGGTACATGGCCAGCCGCTCCCGCTCCGGGCGCGATTCGATCACGCGGACGTAGGCTCGCAGCGTCGAGCGCCGCTGCTCCGGCTTGTCCGCGTTTCCCGCGAGCTCCAGCAGCTCGTCGGCCACGGCGGCATCGGGCCAGTTGCACAGGGCGGCGACGGCGGCGTCCCGGGTCTCCTCCTGCTCGCTCCGGAGGGCCTCCTGTACCGCGGCGAGGGCCTGCTCGCCCCCGAGGCGGCCGACGAGCGGCAGCAGGACGCGGCGGCCCTCCTCGTCGGCGGCCGTGAGCGCAGCCACGACGCCGTCAGCTCCCTCCTCGGGCTCGGCAGTGCGCTCGCACACCCGGACGATGGCCTTCTCGGCCTCCTCGCGTTCGCCGGCGCCCTCATAGCTGAGCAGCACCGCGGTCATGGCCGGGATGTGCTCCGGTTCCGCGAGATTGCCCAGCGCGCGCATGGCTCGCGTGCGAATGCCGGCGTCCTCGTGCGTCGCCTCCTTGAGGAGCGCGGGCGCGGCGGCCACGGCGCTCCGGGCGTTGAGCACGTCGATCAGCGTGCCGCGCATGTCGGTCTCGGCCCGCTGCATGGCGGCGATGATCGCCTCATCCACGCCCTCGCCGAAGACCCGCCGCAGGCTCTCGCGCGCCGCGCCGGCGGCATCGCCCTCCGCGGCCGTCGCCTCAAGCAGCGTCGGCACAGCCGACGCGTCGCCGAGCTTCGCCAGCGCGCGGAGCCCGGCGAGGCGGACCGGCTCCTCGTCGCTGCGCGCCGCCGATAGGGCCAGCGGCATGGCGGCCTTGTCCCCGCTCCGGGCCATGGCCCCGATGAGCAGAAGCTTGCCGGGGACTGGCACACGCGGGAATGCCGCAGCAAACTGCGGCAGCGTCGCCGGGCGGAGCACGCGCGCCATGTGACCGGCCGCGACGGCGCGGGCATCCGCATCGTCGCCGGCGAGCAACTCGAGAGTCATTGCCCCCGCGCCGTCGCCGGCCGCGTTGAGCTGGCCCTGGAGGGCGGCCAGTCGGATCGCCCGCGGCATGCCGGGGCCGCGGAGCTTCGTGTAGATGGCC
>JASFTE010000209.1:0-7778 GCA_050114035.1 Armatimonadota bacterium
CGCTATCCGGCGGCGAATTCGCACACCCGCCTGAACGAGGCGAACAGCTTCCGGCCCGGGCCGGGAGCGTTGACGGCCTCGAAGTCGCCGCGAGCCTTCTGCCTGGCCGCGGCCCACGGCCCGCCGAGCTCGTACGGCATCTGCCGCACCCAACTGGCCCGCTCCGGATGCGGCATCATGGCCAGCACATTCCCGTCCGGGTTGCAGATGCCGGCGATGTTGTCCATGGAGCCGTTGGGATTCGTGGCCGGCGTGTCCTCGACGGCGCCGTCCGCGTCACAGTACCGCAGCACAATCTGGTCATTGGCGATGAGCCGCTCGAGCAGGTCGGCCTTCTGCGTTGCGTATCGGCCCTCGCCGTGGGCAATGGGCGCCGGCCACACCTCGCCCTCCTGGAACTCGGAGGTGATGCCGCACCGACCCGGACGTGCTGTGTGTTTCAGGTACGTCCACTGGCACGAGTAGTGCGATATGCGTCCGGGCGCGTCGACGCGATTGGGCGCCAGCGCCATCTCCACCTCGCCCGGCGTGATGCCGGGGATGAGCCCCGACTCCACGAGCACTTGCGCGCCATTACAGATGCCCAGGCACGGCTTGCCCCGCAACGCCTCCTCGACCACCGTGCGGACGATGGGCTCCTTGGTGGCGATGGCCCCGGCCCGCACCCGATCCTGGTACGAGAACCCGCCGCCGATGATGTACCCGGCATAGCCCGCCAGCAGCGCCGCGTCCCGGTTCCAGCGGAAGATATCCACCGCCAGCCCCGCCGCCTCCGCCGCGCGCTTCGTCTCCTGCTCGCAGTTGCTGCCGGGGAACTGGATGAGAGCCACTCGGGACTTGTTGGTCATGGGTTGCCCATCCTCAATCACGCGGCATCGGCGCGTGTCATCTTCCACCCCAACCGCCGCCCACCTTCTCGGAGAACCGGGAAAGCGGCTCTGAATGCAGCAGGAGATGGTGTGAGACAGTCCGAAGGTATAGTATAGTGCGGAAGGTGCGGGTAGCGATGCAGGCCATGAGGGACGATCAAACTGGGCGGTGCGAGGGCGGGGCGGCTCTTCCGCCCGACCAAGGACAGCGCGCGCCGCTCAAGCGAATGGTCAGGCTGGCGGCCATCATCATTGGGATCGGTGTCGCATGCGGGGTCGGGCTAATGCTCCTGTTCCTGTGCAACCCGATGGCGCTGGTGTTTCTGGTGAGCTTTGAGGTCGTCAACGAAAGCGAAGAGCACGTGTGGGTAACCCCCATCGGGATGCTCGAGGGCAGCGGGGAATACGGCCCCCTGCCCAGATACAGAGCCCCGCGCCTGCCGGCCCTGCCCTTGCGAGGTCGCGGGCGGCACTACGAGATACCCCTCAGGGCCGGGGAGTCCGTCAAGATCACCTACGACTGGGACGACATCAACTTCAGGCACATACTCGTCCGCACAGAATCCGGGGACGTCCTCATCGTGGACACTGACAAACTGGGGACGCGGGGCTCGTGCTACGCTGCGCAGAAGAGCCGCTACGCGATCCCATCTCTGCAGAAGCTCCGGCGAGCGGCGGGCGAGTTGGCTCCCTGTGCGGAGGGCCAGCGAGTGGCATACTCGAGGGCGAAGGAGTATCCGTAGCCGAGGGCGACGGGGGTAGGGACAGGGCGATGATGGCGAGCAACGGATCTACGCGGGCATCATGGCGAGTCCTGACAACCTTCGGGCCAGTCCTTCTGCTGGCGCTGCTGATGTGCGGACGTATGGTGTTCTCAGGGGCTAAGGTCGTCCTCTCGCCGTCCTATCCCACGCTCATCCTACCTGCCGACGGAGCAGGCCCGTGGTTCGGGGCGGACGAGGCCGGGAGAGTGGTGTATGTGAACCTTGGGAGCGCGGAGGAGCGGACAGCCCGGGTCGATGTGACCGGGCTGGCCGAAGGCGGCCATCGGGAAATCAACCTGTCCCTCGACATGCCGGAGGCCGAGGTGCGCCGCGTCCTGGGACCGCCCCAGGGGGAGTACGCCGAGCGAGACCGGACGATCACTCTGTGGGGGGAGTGGGATCGAGGGCTCTGCGTGGAGTTCGCGTTCGGCAAGGTCAGCAACATCTCGTGCATCGGTGTGCCCTTCGCGCTCCCCAGTGGCCTACGCACGGGGGCCGACACTGCCTCCGTCATCCAGGCATTCGGAGGGCCGGGCGAAATGACGGTAGAGCCTTCGGGCCAGCGCTTGCATTACATGCCCTCCGGCACGTGGCTCGCGTCCTTCCCGTGGCTCGCCAACTTCTGGGACATCGCAATCGTGGGCGTGGCCTTCGGCTGGATGTGGAGCCTGCTTCGGCTGCGCACGCCTCCGTCGCCACGGCGTAGCGCGATCCTCCTCGCCGGCGCCGCGGCTGTCCCCGCCCTCTACTGGGTACTCGTTGTCGTCGGCATCTCCCGGGCCGGCGCGACATCGACGCTGAGTGCGGGCTTCTGGCGGATCTTCGCCTCGAGCCTCGCCTGCGTAGCACTGTGGGACTGGCTCAGAGGTCGTCGCTGGCATCGGACGCCAGCGTCCCACGAGTGGGCGCGCGCCATCTGCGAGGTCGTGACCGCTGCGCTTGTTGGAGCAGTCGCAGTCACAAGCATCCCTCGGCTGTGGCATGGCTTCATTCTGCCGTGGCCATGGCTCGGGCGTGAGCTGGGCGAGTACGCCGCATCCTGCGGCACACTGGCACTGGTGGCATTCCTGGTCTCACGGACCGAGGCGCTCGGGCATTCCTCGGAGGAAGACCCTGACGCGGGCCAATCGTCTCCTGGGAGTGAGGCGTCTTGACGCTCGGCGAGCGGCGACGAGGCGCGTCGGCCGGAGACGCCGGGCAGCCCTTCGTCTTCGATGCCGACATCGAGGCTGCGGAGGCGTACTTCATGCGGAGGGCGCGGGGGTATGTGGTAGCCGGCGCCATCCTGGGCACGGCTGTGCTGGCGGAGGGCCTGGTCACGTGCGGCTCCCTCCGGCTCCTGGTGGCCGCCCTGGCGGCGTTTGTGGCTGGCAGCGTTGTCGCAGCCAGCGCCGGGTGGTGGCTTGCTGGGTGGATGGTCGAGTTGATCCGGGCCAGAAGTGGGGTCCTGGCAGCGGACGCAACACGAGCCGGGCTCTGGCGGAAGACCGATAGAGAACGAGCATTCGCCAGGTGGCGCTACGAGTTCCGGCGACCGGCGCCGGAGGACGTGCCGCCCGGAATGACCCTCGATGAGTACACAGCCGCTCGCGGCAGGGCCAGGCGGCTGGCGTGGGTCGGCATTGCCTTGTGTCTGCCGGCGCTCGCGTGGCTGTTGGCACTGATCATGGGCGCCAGACAGCTGGCCGGGTCGTGGTCTGAGGGTGTGGTGTGGCTCGCGGTGGCGGCTTGGGTGCTGCCGCTCCACCTTGTGGGTCCGGCAGCCTGGCTCGTCCGCTGGCGCAGGCACAGGGACGAAGTCGCCCGGTGGACGGGCGCGTTGACGATGGATGACTTCATGCGGACGAGGGGATGGGAGTGGCAGTGGTTCCATGGGTGGAGGCGAGCCGCGCAGTAGGAACGCCCTGATGGGGCCGTGATTCCCCCCTGTCACACCCCACAGAAACTACACCAAGCGCACCCTCACAATCCGCCCACACAGGCCCGTCGAACCCGAATATGAGCTTTGTGAGCTTCATGAGCTTTGTTGGGGGTGTGTCGGGTCCGACTGCATCCCACCGCCCACCGATGGCGCGGCAGGTGTCCCGCGGGGCCGAAGCGAACGGGTGCCGCACTGTCACAGACGGATTCGCCCTCCGAAGGGAGCCCGGCAATGCCCGACAAGCCCAACGTCCTCGTGCTCTTCACCGACCAGCAGCGATGGGATACCGTGGGAGCCTACGGCGTCAACCCGATGGACCTCACGCCGAACACCGACGCCATGGCGCGACGCGGGACGCTGTTCGAGAACGCCTTCACGTGCCAGCCCGTCTGCGCACCGGCCCGCGGGTCGATCCATACGGGCCGCCACGGCACGGCGCATACCGTGTGGAGAAACGGCCTCGTCCTGCCCCAGTCGGAGCAGACGACGGCGCGGCAGTTCAAGCGGGAGGGATACACCGTCGGGTACATCGGCAAGTGGCACCTCTCGGGCACCAAGACAGAGCCCGTGACCGCGGAGCTCCGCGGCGGCTTCGATGACCACTGGCTCGGAGCAGACCTGCTGGAGTTCACCTCGCATCCGTACGACACCGTCATGTTCGACGCGGACAACGAGCGGGTCAAGCTCCCCGGGTACCGCGTTGACGCGCTGACCGATGAGACCATCAAGTTCCTCCAGGAGCGCGGCGCTGACCCCTTCTTCCTGTTCGTCTCGTGGCTGGAGCCGCACCACCAGAACGACATGAACCGCTACGTCGCCCCGGACGGCTACGCGGCGCGGTACGACAACCCCTACGTGCCACCCGATCTGCAGGGCGTGCCGGGCGACTGGTACCGGGAGCTGCCGAGCTATTACGGGATCGTGAAGCGCCTCGACGAGTGCTTCGGGAGAATCCTGGCATCGCTGGAGGAGCTCGGGCTCGACGACAGCACCATCGTGCTCTTCACCAGCGATCACGGCTCCCACTTCCGCACGCGCAACAGCGAATACAAGCGAAGCTGCCACGAGGCCTGCACCCGCATCCCGATGATCGCGCAGGGGCCAGGCTTTGACCGGGGGCTGGTGGTGCCCGAGCTCGTGAGCCTCGTGGACGTTGCGCCGACGCTGCTCGACGCCGCCGGCGTGCCGGTGCCCGAGGCCATGCAGGGGCGGAGCACCATGCCGCTGCTGGACCGCGCTACCGACGGCTGGCCCGAGGAGGCCTTCATGCAGATCAGCGAGGCCATCGTCGGCCGCGCCATCCGCACCGAGCGCTGGAAGTACTGCGTCTATGCCCCCGACAGGCGCGGCGGCGCCGACTCCTGCAGCGACGAGTACGTGGAGTACCAGATGTACGACTTGTTCGCCGACCCGCACGAGCGCGTGAACCTCGTCGGCCGCGGCGACTACCGCGAGGTCGCCGATGAGCTGGGCGAGCGCCTCAAGCACCGCATGGTCGAGGCGGGGGAGAAGGAGCCGGCAATACGGCCCGCCCGGTACTACGCCTGAGGCCGCGTAGAGCTTCAGGACCACCGGGCCCGTGACGTCGGTGTCATCAGCCAGCGGCAGCGTGGTGAACACCAGGCCGTCCTGCCTCCGGTCGTTCGGCCGCTGATCGAACGTTCCCACCGGAATCGGCGACGAGTGATTCCCCTCTGCCCGAGGCAATCGACCGCGCCGCCGCAAAGCTGACTTTGCGGCGGCGCTCTCCTCCAAACCAGGAGGCAACATGCTCAGCACATCTTCCCATCTCGATTCGACCATAGCACAATTATCCATGCAACCGAGCATGGCACATCGCTTCACACGGCGCGATCGCTTCCGTTGGCGCCAATGGCCCTGCCTCCCCCCCAACACTCCCGCTCTTCACGGGGTCAACTAGACAAAGAACTCGCAGTCCCGCTACGCACGACCCACGCGGGAAGCGGAGGTGGAAGCAAGGTGACACACCGGACATGGGCGGACATCGGAGCGACGGCGCTGCTCACGGCGACCATCATCATCGGGACGCTGCTGAGCGCGCCCCTCGGCGCGGGAGACGATCCGGCGACGCCCGCGACTGCCGGTGACCTGGCGATAGCGCTGGGGCAGCCATCGGAGCTCGGCGGCTGCCTCATCAGCGCCATCGTGCAGCCGGCTTCGGACGAGCAGGGGATAGTCGCCGGGCTCTGGCGACGCATTCGCGGCAAGCCAACGGAAGAGCGCATCATCCTCAAACTGAAGGTGACGAAGCGCGCGGGCGATGGCGGCCAGCTCCCCTTCACACTCACGCTGGAGCGCTTCACGATGAACCCGCTGAGCCGCGTCTTCTCGCCCAAGGACAAGGAAGTCATCTGGACCATGGGCGCCACAGCCCTCTTCTCGGAGGGGGACACCTGGGAGCAGGAGTTCGAGATCCCGCTCAGTACGGCTGAGAGCCAGCCGCCGCCCGAGAAGGATGCGGCAGGCAAGAAGCGCCTTCCGGACATCGTCAACTACAGCCTCACGGCGGAGCACGGCGAGCAGCGCGCGGGCCTCGTCAGCTTCACGGCCGAGGACCTGAAACGCCCGGCGGCGACGGAGCCTGAGGACGCGGCATGAGCGGCCGTCTGCCACACAGGCTCATCGGGGTCGGCCTCGGGGTCGGGATTGCTGCTGCCTTCATCGCATGGCACGGGAGGCACACGGGAGCACGCGCAACCGGGCCAGGCGCGCGTCTGCTTCCGGAGAACACCGGCGCGATTCGCGCCATCGCCATACAGTACACCCCGGAGTCGGCCGGCACCGTCCTGCCTGCCTACCGCGCCCTCCTGCGGCAGATGGCCCCCGACGTCGTTGCGTACGTCATCTGCGGCGATGCCGACGCCGGGCGGGACTTCGCCCACGCGGTTGCCTCGTGGGGCCTCCCGCGTCCCGAGCGCTTCCGCTACGTGAGCGTCGGCGCTCCCATCACCACGTGGTGCAAGGATCGCTTTCTGGTGGCCGCGCCGGGCGCGGAGGATTCCCGGGCCACACTGATCACGCAACAGGCCGGCGCGGGCGAGTGGGGGGCGCGCACGAACGACTGGCTCGTCGCGCCGGCGCTGGCTCGTCATGAGTCCGCGCGCTTCGCCGCCGTCGAGCTCCCGCTTCGCTTCGATGCGGGCGATCTGCTCGCGACCGAGGGCTGCCTCTTCGTCAGCGACGCGCTGTGGGAGAAGAACAGGGGCGTCACGGTCCGATCCCGGGCCGAGCTGCTGGCGAAGCTGAAGTCGCTCTTCGACAGGCGCATCGTATGGCTCGGGGGCGAGCCGGGCGCGGTGCCCGACCACCACATCGGCATGTACGTGGCCCCCATGGATGGCGAGACGGCGCTCGTGGGCGACGCGGAGCTGGGGAAGCAACTCTGGGAGGAGCTTCCGGAGCCTGCTCGGGCGGACCTCGCCGGGGAGAGAGCGCCGGATTTCTCGGAGGCGAAGCTGGCGGTGTTTCGCAGCGCGGCTCAGCAGCTTCGCTCCGAGGGCTTCCGTGTCGTCTCCCTGCCGCTGGTACCGTTTGCCGACTCGAAGGTCTTCCTGACGTACACCAACGGCGTCTTCGAAACGCGGGACGGCACGCGCGTCGTCTATATGCCCACCTGCGGCATTCCGGTGCTCGACGAGGCGGCACGCCGGGCGTATGCGGCCGAGGGCTTCGCCGTCCGACGTATCCCCGCGCGAGACCTCTTTCCCCACCGCGGCACCATCGGCTGCCTCGTCAACGTGCTGGAGCGCGCCGTGTAGTGCCTACGTCTCCAGCACCGCTCGCGCCACACGCAGCACGTTGCCGCCGAGGATCTTCCTGATGTCCTCGTCCGAGTAGCCCCGCTGCACCATGCCGATGGTGAAGATGGGCCAGTTGGTCCAGGCCATGCTGAGCTTCTGGTACTCTTGGTTCCATTCGGGCGCGCGGAGTGGATCGTCCTCCGGCCAGAAGCCCTCCCATCTGGGGCGCGTCGGGCCGCGGCCGGGGATCTTGCGATTCTCCTCGGCGCTTGCCGACGAGGAATAGGCCACGTCGGTGCCGATGGTGACGTGATCGGCGCCGAAGTTCTTCGCCACGTGGTCGATGTGGTCGAGCATCGCCGTGATGTCGCCGCTGCCGCCCAGGAACGCTGGGATGCAGCAGATACCGATGTAGCCGCCCGTGTCGGCGATGGCGCCAATGACCTCGTCGGGCTTGCAGCGA
>JASFTE010000210.1:0-7769 GCA_050114035.1 Armatimonadota bacterium
TCCGACAGCACCTCGACGCCTGGGCCGACGGACGTGATCAAGGGGGCTCGAATGAAGACCGCACGGATGGGCTCGCCGGCGATGCCGGCGATATCCAGGTCCGTCTCGAAACTGTCCACCTGCCGGCCGAAGGCGTTGCGGCGCACGGTGGCGTCCATGAGGCCGAGGGTGGCCTGGTCGCAGCCCTCGATCTCGGTGGCCAGCAGTATCATTCCCGCGCATGTCCCCAGCACGGGGGCGCCGCGGGCCGCCAGGGCCCTGATGGGCCCGGCGAGTTCGGCCCGGTCGATCAGCTTCCCGATGGTGGTGCTCTCGCCGCCAGGGATGATCAGCCCCTCGAGGTCGGGCACCTCGTCGGGGCGCCGCACGAGCATGGCCTCATGCCCGCAGGCCTCGATGGCCTCCCGGTGCCTGTCGAAGTCTCCCTGAACCGCGAGGATACCGATCGCCATCGGACCTGCCGCCATCCTACCATCCGCGGGTGGAGAGCATCTCCTCTTCGGGCATGGTGCGGATGTCCAGGCCCGGCATGGCCGCGAGGAGCCCCCGGGAGACCTTGGCCAGCATCTCGGGATCGTCGTGGTACGTGACGGCGTCCACGATTGCCTTGGCCCGCACGGGCGGGTCCTCGGACTTGAAGATTCCGGAGCCGACGAAGACGGACTCGGCCCCGAGCTGCATCATGAGGGAGGCGTCCGCCGGAGTGGCGATGCCACCGGCGGCGAAGTTCGGCACGGGCAGTTTCCCGCTCTCGGCCACGGCCAGGGCGACGTCGAAGGGCGCGCCCATGTTCTTGGCCTCGGTCATGAGCTCGTCCCGCCGCAGCGTGGCCAATCGCTTCATGTGCTCCTGCACCCGGCGCATGTGGCGGGTGGCCTCCACGATGTTCCCCGAGCCCGCCTCCCCCTTGGTGCGGATCATGGCCGCGCCCTCGCCGATGCGCCGCAGGGCCTCGGCCAGGTCCGTGCAGCCGCACACGAAGGGCACCCTGAAATCGTGCTTCCACACGTGGAAACTCTCGTCGGCGGGGGTGAGCACTTCGCTCTCGTCCACGAAGTCCACGCCGAGGGCCTCGAGCACCTGTGCCTCCGCGAAGTGGCCAATGCGGCATTTGGCCATGACGGGGATGCTCACCGTCTCCATGATCTCGATGATCTTGTTCGGGTCGGCCATGCGCGCCACGCCGCCCTCTTCGCGGATGTCGGCGGGCACGCGCTCCAGCGCCATCACGGAGACGGCGCCGGCGTCCTCGGCGATCTTGGCCTGCTCGGCGTTCGTCACGTCCATGATGACGCCGCCCTTGAGCATCTCGGCCAGGCCGACCTTATTGCGCCACGTAGATTCGTCTATCATCGCATCTCACGCTCCCGGAGAGGCAGGAGAGATGGCAGGCCACGTCAGGCCTCACGCCCTTGGCCCACCCTCGACATCTTACTATTTTCGGGCGTATTTGACTATAGGGGCGCTGGTGGGAAAAGGCAGGAGAGGAGCACCGCATTCGGGTGGTCGCTGCCACACGCGGCGCCCCTCTCCCGATGTGCACGCATCTATACCCGGCGCGGCCTACTCGGGCTCCTCCGCCTCCTGCTCGGCGCGGTGCTTCTCGAGGAGTTCCTCCTCGCCGCAGCGTATCAGCAGGCGCTCCCACTGCTCGTCGATGAAGGCCTGGGCCTCGTCGATGATCGGCTGGTTGGGCTCGCGCGCCAGATGCCGGAAGCGGCCCTGCTTCTCCAGGTATGCCGTCACGGGGAGTTTCTCTTTCGGCTTGTACGTGAGCCGCCACTCGCCGTTCGCCACCTCATACAGCGGCCAGAAGCACGTGTCGGCGGAGAGACGGCAGATCTCGACGGTCTCGTGCGCCTCATGGATCCAGCCCAGCGGACACGGCGTGAGGACGTTCAGAAAGCACGGGCCCTCGATAGTGAAGGCCTTCTCCGCCTTGGAGGTGAGGTCGCGCCAGTTGCCGGCATTGGCCTGCGCCGCGTAGGGGATGTTGTGCGCGGCCATGACGGCGGTAAGGTCCTTCTGGCGCTGCGTTTTCCCCGGGATCACGCTCCCGACGGGGCTCGTGGTGGTATTGCCGCCGAGGGGCGTGGCGCTGGAGCGCTGCACGCCGGTGTTCATGTAGGCCTCGTTGTTGTAGCACACGTAGAGCATGTCGTGCCCGCGCTCCATGGCCCCGGAGAGGGCCTGGATGCCGATGTCGTACGTGCCGCCGTCGCCGCCAAAGCCGACGAACTTGATGTCTTTGCCCGTCTTGCCCCGTCGCTTCAATGCCTGATAGGCGCTCTCGACTCCTGCAATCGTGGCCGCCGAGTTCTCGAAGGCGTTGTGGATGAACGACATCTTCCACGCCGTGTAGGGGTAGATGGTGGTGGCCACCTCCAGGCAGCCCGTGGCGCATGACATCACGACGGGGGCGTCGCAGGCCAGCAGGATCTGCCGGGCGGCTATGGACGCCCCACAGCCGCCGCACAGTCGGTGTCCGCCCGTGAGCCTATCTTCGCGCTCTACAAGCTCTTTCAGTCGTGGCAATGGACACTGCCTCCAATCTATGTCACTGTCGGCCCCGCTCGCGGGGGAGCCGTCATGATTCGACGACCTGCCGGTCGCGCACGCCGAGGAAACGGATGGGTTCGTCGGTCCCGCCGGCCTCTGCGACGTCGCTGAGGTCCGTATACACCGACAAGAGGTGCTCTGGCCGGACCTCGCGTCCGCCGAGCCCATATACGTAGTCCACGACGGGCACGGAGACGCCCTGCATGTACAGCGCCGAGGTCACGTCGGCGCACAGCGGCGTCAGATGCGCGCCATAGAGCCCGCATCGGTCGAGAACGGCAAGGGCCTTCAGGCCCGATGTGGCCTCGGCCAGCTCCTTGTCCGGGAAGGGCCGGAAGGAGCGCAGCTTGATGAGGCCGGCCTTGATGCCCTGCTGCCGCGCCTGCTCGGCGATGTCTATGGCCGTGCCGGCCGTGGAGCCACAGCCGAGGACGGCTACTTCGGCGTCGTCCATGCCGTGCAGTTCCAGGAGACTGTAGCTGCGGCCGAAGACCTCGCCGAACTCCGCCGCGACGCGCAGCACGGTGTCCTTCGCCGGGCCGTAGGCCTCGATCTGCGAGCGCTTGTGCTCGAAGTAGAAATCCTGCAGGTCGAGCGGCCCAACGGTGATGGGATTGTCCAGGTCCAGGAGCGAGTACTTGGGCTCCGGGCGCTCGCCCACGAACTCGCGGACCTTGTCGTCGTCCTCGATCTCCACCCCCTCGACCGAGTGGCTGATGAAGAACCCGTCGTAGTTGACCAGCGCGGGCAGCTCGAGCGCCTCGGCGATGCGGATGGCCTGGATGAGATTGTCGTACGCCTCCTGGGCGTTCTCCGAGAAGAGCTGGATCCAGCCCGAATCCCTGGCGCCCATGGCATCGCTGTGGTCGCAGTGGATGTTGATGTTCCCGCTCAGCGCGCGGTTCACCAGGGACATGACGATGGGCAGCCGCAGTGACGAGGCGATGTACATTATCTCCCACATCAGGGCCATGCCCTGGGAGCACGTCGCCGTCATCACCCGCGCGCCGCCGGCCGCGGCGCCCACGCAGGCGCTCATGGCGGAGTGCTCGCTCTCCACGGCGACGTACTCCGTGTCCACGTCGCCGTCGGCGACGAACTGAGCGAACTTCTGCACGACCTCCGTCTGCGGCGTGATGGGGTAGGCGGCCACCACGTCCGGGTTGATCTGCCGCATGGCTTCAGCAGCGGCCTCGTTGCCTTCGAGTGCAAGGAGCGTCCCCATGCTCACGGTTCCTTTCTTCTATTCGTTGTCGCCTTCCACGTCCGGCACCATCTCCAGACACTGGGGCTTCTTCGGCTTCACCTCAACGCAGATGCCGCAGCCCTTGCAGTACCTGTAGTCGATGCCCCGCACGGTGCCGTCCTCGATGAGAATGGAGCTGTCGGGGCAGTAGATCCAGCAGTTGAGGCAGTTGATGCACTCCTCCTCGTTCCACACCGGGCGATTCGTCCGCCAACTGCCCGTCTCCCATTCGGCCGCGTTGCCCGCGTCAGTGATGATTCCGGCCTCGGGGAGGTCTTGCCACGGCGCGTCTTTCTTGGCGGTCATGCTCCCTGCACCTCCTCGTACGCGCGCTCGATGGCGTTCATGTTGCCCTCGAGTACGGCCGGGGCGAGCTTGCCGGCGAGCTTCTTGCGCACCGACTCCTGCGCGCCCTGCAGGCTGACCAGGTCGGTGACCTTGGCCAGCGCGCCGAGCATCGGCGTGTTGGGGATCGGGCGCCCGAAGCAATCGAGCGCGATCTGTGTTGCGTTCACCGTGTAGATGCTGATCCCGTCGGCGCTGACGTATTGCTCCAGCTCCGACGGCGCGTCGCTGCTGTTGACCACGAGCGTGCCGCCCTCGGACATGCCCTCGCTCACGTCAATTGACCGCATGAGGGACTCGTCCAGTACGGCAACCACCTCGGGGTTGGTGATGGCACACCGCAGCCGTATCGGGGCGTCGCTGATGCGCACGTACGACTTCATCGGCGCGCCGCGGCGCTCAGCGCCATACTCCGGGAAGGCCTGGATGGTCTTGCCCTCCTCCATCGCCGCCTCCCCCAGAATGTAGCCGGCCGTCTTGGCGCCCTGGCCGCCGCGGCCGTGCCAAACGACCTCCGTTAGACTCATGCGCGATTCCTCCTGAGTTGCCCGCCCTGTGACGAGCTCCGTGCAACTGTGGTGTTGCCGCAGGGCCACGCCATTGCCCCGCCCTCACATGGGCGTTCGGCCCTCCAGGGCGTGGGCGATACTGACCTGATCCACGTAGTCCAGATCCGCGCCGATGGGAATCCCCCGCCCGATGCGGGTCACCTTCACTCCCATCTCCTTTAGCACATCCTGGATGTACTCCGCAGTGGCCTCGCCCTCTGTCGTTGGGCTTGTAGCCACGATCACCTCCGAGATACCGCCCTCCTTGACTCGCGCCAGGAGCTCGCCGATGCGGATGTTCTCCGGTCCCATGCCGTCCAGCGGCGCCAGCAGCCCCTGCAGCACGTGGTAGACGCCCCGGTGCACGCCGGCGCGCTCCAGCGCGATGACCTCCGCCGGCTCTCCCACGACGCACACCGTCGAGGCGTCGCGGCGCGGGTCGCTGCAGATGCGACACAACTCGGCGTCGGTGAAGTTGTGGCACCTGGCGCAGAAGCGCATCTGGGTGCGCACGGCGATGATGGCGTCCGCGAGGCCCCGGCAGTCTGCCTCGGGTGCCCGCAGGATGTGAAACGCCAGCCGCTGGGCCGACTTCGGGCCAATGCCCGGCAGCTTCTGCAGCTCCTCGATAAGTTGTGCGAGGGGTCGCGGATGTGCGCCTTCCATGCGTGTGTCTTCCCGCCCGGTCGCGCGGATCAGCGCCGGGGCAGATCGCCCGGCCCCCGGCGCTTCATGGCTGGGGCCCGCTCAGAGCAGGCCCGGCATATGCTCATCGACCAAGTTCCCCAATGCGCCAAAGGAGGCCTTCAGGCGCTCCCGGTAAGTCTCGCTGGCTTTTGCCAGGACCTCGCGTACGGCGCTGACGACGAGATCCTGCAGCATCTGCACATCGCCCGATTCCACAAGTGCCGGGTCGATCACCACGTCGAGCAGCTCGCCCACGCCGCTGGCGGTGGCCTCCACGACGCCGCCGCCGGCGGAGGCCGTCACCCGTTCGGCGCGCAGCTCCTCCATCGTCTTCTGCCAGTTCTCCATGTGGCCGGCCAGCATCTTGTTGAGCTGACCGCCGAGCAAACCCTGCAAGGGCGAGTTCATGCTGACTGCTCCCTACGCCAGCGCCTCTGGGCGCCGGCTCACTGGTCGTCGTCAACGGGCGCGCCTCCGAAGAGGTCCATCACGTCGTCGATGCTCGCGGCCTGGTCGCCGGCGGCCGTGTGCTGCTTCGGGGGCGCGGCTTCCGGCTCCGTGGCCGTCCCGGCATCCATGAGGCTCTGCTGCCTCGGTGGCGCGGGGGCCGGTTCTTCGCCTGTCTCCACGACGCACTTCAGCTTGACGTCGTGCTTGAGAGCCTGCGACAGGGCCTGCTGAACCGCCACACTGTACTGCGAGTTGATCTGGTCATGGTGGAACTGCTTGGTGAATTGCAGCGTGAGCACGCCGTCCTCGAATGCGATGGGGGTCGCGTCCAGCAGACATGCTCGAATGGACGCCGACAGCCCTGCCTGTGCCGCCGTCCAGTTGCTCGTTATCGTCGCCAGCTCCAGTGGGCCGTCGCCGACGGCAACGGCGGGCTCCTCCCCGGGTGGCGCCGGTGGAGGCGCCGCGGCTTCCCTGCGAGGAGCGGCCTGTTTCTTTGCCGCGGGCTGCCGTGGCGGCTCGGGCGCCGCGTCCTCGTGCCTGCAGATGCGCGCCAGGGCGAGCTCGAGCGCAATGCGATGCTGGCTGCTCTGCCGGAGCTCGTTCTGGGTGGCCGTAAGCACGTCGATCGCGGCCATGACGCGCGCTGGCTTGGCCTCCGACGCGTGCGTTGTCAGCTTCTCGCGCTCCAGCTCAGTGGCTTCGACGAGCTCCTCAGGGGAGCCGCCGAGGCTCAGCAGCAGCAGGTTGCGGAAGTACGTCGTGAGATCGAGCAGAAGCTGACCGATGTCCTTGCCGTCCTTAATGAGTCGGTCCACGGCCTCGAAGGCCGCGGCCACATCGCGCCGCAGCACGATGTCGGCCACCTCCGTCACCAGCTCGTCGCCGGTGGCGCCGAGGACCTCGTTCACGACCTCGAGCGTCAAACGCCCCTCGGTGTAGGCGATCACCTGGTCCAGAATGCTCTGTGCATCGCGCATCGCGCCCCGGGCGGCGCGGGCGATGGCCGCCAGCGCGGCGTCGTCGGCCTCGACGCCCTCCTGCTTGACGATGTCGGCGAGCGCCGCCGTGATGTCAACGGAGGAGATGTTGCGGAAGTCGAATCGCTGACAGCGAGACAGGATCGTGGGCGGCAGCTTGTGCGCCTCCGTTGTGGCGAGGACGAAGAACGCGTGCTCGGGCGGCTCTTCCAGCGTCTTGAGCAGCGCGTTGGCCGCCTCCCGCGTCAGCATGTGCGCCTCGTCCAGGATGTATATCTTGCATCGGCACGTCGCCGGCCTGTACTTGACCCTCTCGCGCAGCTCCCGGACCTCATCGATGCCGCGATTCGAGGCGGCGTCGATCTCGATGACGTCGAGGGCGTTGCCGTCCCGGATGCTCGCGCACACGGAGCACTCATCGCAGGGCGTCGGCGTCATGCCCTGCTCGCAGTTGAGCGCCTTGGCGAGCACACGGGCGGTGCTGGTCTTGCCCGTGCCACGCGGGCCGGAGAACAGGTACGCGTGGGCGACGCGGTCGGACTCCACGGCGTTCATCAGCGTCTGGCTGACATGGGGCTGTCCGACGATCTCCTCGAAGCGCCGGGGACGGTACTTGAGTGTGAGCGAAACGTAGGACATGGTGGTGTCCATCGCCGTCTATGGGCCGTCGGCGCAGCTCACGCGCAGGAGCTCTTTGCTGCGCAGCAGCCCGCCGAGCTTCTGGAGTGCGGCCCCGGGGTCTTGGTCCCCCACGAACCGAATAGTCGCCCGCAGCCGCCAGCCGCTCCTCCAGTACTGGTCGTCCATCCGCAGGTGAAACGTCTCGCGCATCGCGCCGTTGACGGGGTCCTTCCAGCCGGGGAGCCGTGTCAGGTCGAGCGACTCGCCCGGGGCCAGCTTCCTGCGAGGCAGTTGCACCGTGGTGCGGTGCAGCTCCTGCTTGTCGTAATGCCA
>JASFTE010000211.1:0-7754 GCA_050114035.1 Armatimonadota bacterium
CCCCGATGACCACGTTCCCCGCCACGCGGCCGGTGACCCCGCCGGGCCGGAACTTCGTGATCCGCCCCAGGTTCAGCGCCGGGCTGTTGTCCACGCACAGGTTCCCCTCCAGGATGCCGTTGGTGCGGCAGTACAGCCCCGTCGTCGAGCCCCGGGTGACGATGTTGCCCCGCGCCACCACGTTGTCGCAGGCGATGGTGATGTAGACGTTATGGTTGAACTGCGTCGGCAGGTCCCCCGCGTCCAGATTCCAGCCGTTGTGATCCAGCACGTTCTCCTCCAGCAGCAGCCCATCCACCTCGTTGAAGAAGCACCCCTGGCAATGCCCGCTGCTCGTCCACGCCCCCTCCACCACACACCGCCGCACCTGCACGTTATCCACCCCCCACTCGGGCTGCTCCCTGTCCGCCGGCACCCAGATCCTCCCGATCGCCACGACGCCGCTCATCATCTCGAACCGGCAGTCCTCCACCAGCAGGTTCGCCCCGAGGCTGCTGTACCAGACGCCCCGGTTGCCCTTATCGCGATCCCGCACGAACTGCTCCGTGCGCGGATCGCCCTTGTGGTCGTAGAAATGAATCCCCACGATGGCGATATTCGACATGGCCCCGGTGACGATCTCGATGCCGCCCTTGAAATCCCCCAGCATCAGCTTCGGCCGTGCTCCCTCGTCGCCATAGCTGGCGATCACCAGCGGCTCCCTCGCACTCCGCCCCGACGCCCGCAGCCTACCGAACGCCTCGAACCACACATCCCCGCGCTTCAGCAGCAGCCAATCCGGCCGCCCACCCCGCAGCATCCCCATCCCCCTGGCGAGCGTCTTCACCGGCGCCCCCGGCGACAGCCCGTCGTTCTCATCACTCCCCGCCGAGCTGCTCACATGGATAACCTGCGTATCCGGGCTCCTCTCGAACACGCTCCACCCCTCCGCCCCCACCCCGCCGCCGATGGGCACGATCACCGCCTCATCCACCGCAGCCGCGGCAGCGCAAGTGACGGCGAGCATGAGCGCACAGCACGTCGCCAGCTTCTGGGTCATGGTTGTAACACGCCTTTCCGTGCTCAGGAGGGTGTTCGTCGGGGTGCGGTAGGCGTCCTGCGGGGAGGCACGCCGGCCGGCGCCGTCTCTTCTGCCCTCGGCTCCGGCCCCTTGCCGCAATCGTAGGCCGCGGTCTCCGTGAGGACGCGAAGCGTGACGAATTCGGCCGACGCCTTACGGAACTACTGACCGGAACCCCAGGAATTCCGGCCACTCATATGTACCGTTGGCGCCCGCCTTCGGGCGGGCTATGCACGCGACGTGTGCCTCATCTTCTCGCAGGAACAGCGGATTCCCAGTCAGGGCGCAGACCAGATGACGTCCTCGTCGGCGTCCTGGAGCTCCACAAAGGGGTCGCCGACATCCGACACCGCGACCTCGACGCGGGTGTTGGCGTCGCTGTCGAGCAGCGCCATGCCGACGTCGCCGTCGGATTCGATGCTCATGTCCACGCGCGGGTCGCCGGCGCCATCGTACATGTTGAGGACCGGCCGGCCGTCATTCCGCAGCGCCATCATGATCCGGTCAACGCCCGCGGCGTCGGCAAAGAGCATGAGCGGCTGGCTCTCGCTATCGAGGTCGAGCTGCATGCGGTTGGTGCCGGAGTCGTCCTGCAGTACCAACCCCGGCCGTCCGTTCGGGTCCATGTTGAGGCGCGCTCTCAGGGTGTCGGCCCCATCCATGAGATAGACGCCGGGGCGACCGTCGTCACTGAGTTGGAGCTGAGCCCGGGTCGTGCCCTCGCTGTCGAGAAGCGAGACATCCGGCCGACCGTCCGACGAGACCTTCATGGAAAGGCGCTTGTCGGAATTGTCATCGAAGAACTGGACCGCTGGGACGCCGTCCCCGTAAAGCGCCAACTCCACGCGCTTCCGTCCCTCGCTGTCCAACATGATGAAACTCGGCTCGTCATCGTCATCGACCTGCAACCGAACGCGCAGGTCGCCGTCATCGTCCAGCAGGCGGAACGCGCGGGCCTCCACTACCCCCAACTCGCCTGCCTGTGCGTACGCCGGGCTCCCTCCCCTGTGACTCGACAGCATGCCTCCGACGAGCCCAGCGACGGCCAGAACAACCAACGCCCCGATGTACTGCGTTCGTGTCATGTTGATACCTCCTCGGCGCGCACTCCGACCATGCCGGGGTGCGCCCCTCTACTCAACATAATGCCGGATTCCGCAGGCCCTTTACTACGAATTCCCGCAAATCTCCGCAATTCCGGGGGAGAATCCCGATATGCTGGCAACCCCGGCCCGGGTATAGCCCGAGAATCACCTCCAGTTGGGCTTTCTTCAACAGGCCCACACCATGCTAGATTATTGACTCCCACAGCCGTTGGTGCCATCGCGGCCGCGTGGCAAGGCTGGCACGAGTCGTCGCCCCCGGCGTACCCCATCATATCACCCAGCGCGGCGGCGCACGTGGCTGGGAGGGACGATAATCTCCTGCGAGTGGAGCCCTTGCTGGAGATCGCGGGACCGGGCAGGTCGAAGCAGTTCCTGGCAGAAGGGGTGACGGAGCAGCAGCGAGGGCTCCTGCGCTGGCACGAGCACCACCCGGGCGATCCGAGCGTCGGCTCGCCTTCTTGGTTATAGAGCGGCTGCCAGATGCGACTATGTACTATGGGAGAGAAGAACCAACAGACAGGGAGGCTGTTGCACAAGTCGCGCGGATGTAGGAAACAGCGCGCAATCAGGCGCTTCAGCGCCCCACAGTAAAGCGGAGCGCAGCGTCTGAGGGACTTCCTCAACAGCCTCACAGGGGGTCGATCCATGAGCACGACGGACCTGGAGCTACTCGGCCGCTATGCGGATGCGCGCGATGCGGAGGCGTTCGCGGACCTGGTGGCGAGGCATCGGGACATGGTGTACGCGGCCTGCTACCGGATTCTGGGCAGCCGGGCGGACGCGGAGGATTCCACGCAGGAGTGCTTCCTGCATCTGGCGCGCAATGCCCAATCGGTCACGATGTCAGTGGCGGGATGGCTGCATCGCGTGGCCGTCAACACTTCGATCACCCTGCGACGCAAGGACCATGCCCGCAGAAGGACCGAGCGAGAGGCAGCGGGTGTGGTCGCCCATGGCTCGGCCGAACCGTCCTGGGATGATGTGAAGGTCGAGATCGACAAAGCCATCAACCGACTCCCCGACACACTCCGCGAGCCATTGGTGCTTCACTTCCTCCAAGGTGCGCCTCAGACCGCCATCGCTGAGCACCTTGGCGTATCACAGCCGGCCGTTTCGAAGAGGATCAAGAAGGGCATCGAAGGACTTCGCCGACACCTCGAACGGGCTGGGTTGATTGTCTCTGCCGCCGGCCTCTCTGCACTGCTCACCGGGCACGCCGTCGAAGCTGCGCCAGCGGCACTGACAGCGGAGCTGGGCAAGATCGCACTCGCTGGCATCCGGTCGAGCCCGCCTGGCGTCAGCGCCGCCGGGCAGAGCGTGGGTCTCGGTGCTTTCGTGGGCGCACAGACAAAGACCGCCGCCGCGGTCGCGGCGGCACTGGTGGCAGCGGTTGCGCTGCAGCAAACGATGGGGGACCGGGCATCCCCGGGCGGCGAGCCGGCAATGCAGGCACAGGCGCTGCTGCCGGCGCAGGCGTCGAGCGCCGAACGCACAGTCCCCTCGGCGACGCCCCGAGCACATCGCGCTGCTCAGGCCCATCGCCTCGCGGCCTCTCCGAGCGCACCTCGAGAGGAGAGCCCGAGAGTGCTCACGGGCGCCAGCGGAGGCGATGGAGCCGACATCAAGAACACGCCCGACGCGGCCCCCGATCTGTTGGCTCAGGCGGCGCCGGCCGCGCCCCCGCCCACGCCCGCCGATCAGGCTGAGGAAGTCGCCCTACCGCCGGTGGAGACGATCCGGAGACCGGGCGTCAAGGTCCTGTACGAGCCTGGCCTGGGCGACGAGCTGATCGGGGACATCGCCGACGTAGTGTCGGCGGCAAAGAGCGCCATCGAGGAGATCTTCCCCGACCGTCGCCTGCCCGAGATCGATCTGGTCATCACCCGCGGGGCTCCCTGGCGCGAGAATGTCGTCACCAACCGCCGGAACAGGATCTACGTGAGCGCGGGGGAGCAGGGCATCGGCGAAGCCATGCGAGCCGATGCCGGGCCGGTAGCTATCCTGTGCGAGGCTGTGGCAGAACTCTACAACACCCTCCGCATCCCCGGTTTGAAGCGCTTCGTCGCACACCGGTACCTGGTCCCCGCCGCGATGGCGCAGGTCGGGCCTTTCGCTGTGCAGGTCCCTCACCCGACGCTGCTTGCCGTCGATGAGGCAGAGATGCTGGCGACGCTCTGCAACGACGGCTACACGCTGGTGCACCCGGACTTCGCGGCAGTTGCCGCGCTCATGGCTGTCGAAGCGGCGCTCGGACCCGAGGGCCTTCGCGATCTGCTGGCAGCCATCCCGGAGGGGACACAAGCCCCGGTGGCTGCCCTGCGGGAGGGCGCTGTCAAGGCTGCGCCCGGACTGGCTGCAGCATTCGCCTCCTATGACGAGGCGGTGCACCTGGAGCCCGACGCGGATGGATCCTGTCTGGTCACCTCCGCCGAAGCCGACGAGGTGATCTCCGCGGTGCGCACTCATCCGTTGCGCACCATTCTCGAGACAGCAGTGCTGGTGGTTGCCCCGCAGGCCGCGTGGTCACAGACGGAGGACTGGGCGACTCATGGAACGCAATCGCTGAAGCTGGAGCTGGACGCGGACACGCCGTGGATGTATGTGCACCTCATCGATCCGGACTGGCAGTTCAAAGACTGGCAGCGTTTCTCACAGTTCGAGATGGACCTGAGGCTCGACTCGCCCACGCCGCAGAGGATCTGGGTCTGTGCGCACGACCATCCCACGTGCGGACATGGCATGATTGACATCTTCTCTGACGTGCTTCAGCCAGGCGAGCAGCGCCACATCGCCTACCCGCTGACGGAGGAGACGCTACGAGGGCACAAGAGCTGGACTGCGCTGTACTTCGATGGCGCCTTCCGGGCTGACTCAGTTTCCCGCCTCAGCATTGGCGTGAGCGATCCCCGGCCGCCCATCACCATCTACCTGGACAACGTCCGTCTGACGCCTCGCGCAGAGGCTGAGGCAGACACTACCGACGATGCGACAGCGCCGCCTCCGCCCGCCGAGGTTCCCGCTCCTGCGACGGCGGCGCAGAACACCGTCGTTCTGACGGGGACGGCTCCCGATTCTGGCGACGCCCTACCAAATCATCGACCGGCTCCAACGCCGCCTCATCGTGCTCCACTTCCCCCAAGTCCCGCCACATGATCCGCTTCCTCTCTCCTGCCGAATCCTGTTCATCCTGAGCGGTCCCTCCGCGCCGCTGGCCGTGCTAACGCGGAGTCCACGTGCTCCTATCGCGGCTCCCGCGCCCCTGCAAACACGCAGGTCGCAAGACCCCCCGCCGGGAAACCCGACCAACGACCCTGTACAGTCTGGGGATCCCTGCCCGACGGGGGACCAAAGCATGGCCAAGAAGCGAAGAGCCCGGCGAAAGCCCACGAAGAAACTCGCCGCGGTCGTCAAAGCCGCGCGAGCCGCGGTGCAGGACCTACCCGATGACTCCGAGGTGTGGTACTGCCTCGGCATCGTCCTCGACCGCTGCGAGCGCTCGACCGAGGCCGAGACGGCCTTTCGCCGCGCAATCGAGCTCAGCCCCGAGTATCCCGAGCCATGGAACGGCCTGGGCGTCGTCTTGCGTTCGAGAGGGGAGCACGCGGAGGCCGAGACAGCCCTCCGGCAGGCACTCGACCTGAACCCGGACCTTCGGGTCGCCTGGCTGAACCTGGCCGGCGCTCTGGCCTCTCAGGAGAAGCACGCGGAGTCCGAGCCTGCTGCCCGGCGTGCCACGGAGCTTGACCCGAAGAAGGCCGAGGCCTGGCAGGCCCTCGGCTTCGCCCTGGACGAGCTCGGAGAGCACCAGGACGCCGAGACGGCACTCCGGCAGGCCGTCAAGCTCAAGCCCGATTACGCCATGGCCTGGGTCAACCTCGGAGCGGCTCTGGTCGCGCAGGAGGAGTACGCCAAGGCGGCAACCGCGTGCCGAAAGGCCACGAAACTCGACCCAGGCAATGCCCTCGCCTGGTACAACCTCGCCGTCTCTCTCGAGGCTCGGGGCAAGATGAAGGAATCAGAAGCGGCCCTGCGTCGCGCGACCAAGGCAGATCCGGACTATGCCGAGCCGTGGTACAACCTCGGAGTTATGCTGACCGACAGGGACGAGAGGGGCGCGAAGGCGGCCTTCCGCCGAGCGCTTGAGGCGGACCCGAACATGGCCGACGCGTGGGTCAACCTCGGGGTGTTGCTGACGGAGCAGGATAAAAGCAACGAGGCGCAGGAGGCCTTCCGGCGTGCCACGGAGATCCGCCCGGAAGGCGTCGAGGCCTGGCACTGCCTGGGCCTTCTGCTGGCCGTGCAGGGCGACTACGAGCCGGCCGAGGAAGCCCTCCGCGAGGCGGTCAAGCTCGCACCGGACCGTGGAGATATGTGGTCCACCCTCGCGACGGCGCTCCACCACGCGGAGAAGTGGCCGGAGTCCGAGGCTGCCTACCGCCGCACGGCCGAGCTTGTGCCCACGGACATCGATGCCTGGGCCAGTCTGGCGAGCACCCTGATGCGGCAGGAGAGGTACGCCGAGGCCCAACGCGCCCTGACGAGAGCTTTCAGGATCGACCGCGACGACCCTCTGGTGCTCTACAACCGCGCGTGCCTCTTCGGCCTCACTGACCGACCCAGGCAGGCGCTGGAAGCCCTGCGGCTGGCTATCGAGCTGGACCCCGACTGGGCCGATGACGCTCGACATGACGAGGATCTCGCGTCCCTCCACGATGACGACCGCTTCTGGGACATCATCGGACAGCCCCGAAGCAAGCAGCGTTGATTCGGGGGACGCCATACCAAACTATCGACCTCCCGCCCCCACGCCTCCCTCCCTTGCTGCCGACCCCTCGCAGCACACGTGCATGTCGACACAACAGCACAGCATCCCCCCAACGCACCGCGCTGCTCCAGCAGGCGGCGTAGGAGCGGCGGGGCGAGGGTGCGACTGTGACCACCGACGTGGGAGCATGCCCTCCGGCCGCACAGGGTCAGGATCAATGCAGACGGGCGGCTCCCAGCCCACCGCGTATACCAGTATGCCGATCAGCGCCAGAGCACCAACGGCGCCCACCACGGACAGGGTGATGTCCGTATACTGCTGTAAAAAGGGGGTGGAATGGGTTATCCTTGTGGCAAGTAAAGCCAGAGGCCGGGGTAGGGCCGGAAAGGAGCACCCATGCCGAGCCAGAGCATACCACCAAGCGAGCAAATGCGCCAGAGGTTGGAGGAGTTTTTGGCTCATGGAATCCGGGAGGAGGGCTCGCCCACATCGGCGTTGCTGAGTCTGGCAGCCCGGGTGGTGCTGCAGGAGGCGCTGGAGGCGGAACAGCGAGATGCCGTGGGACGAGAGCGCTACGAGCGGGGCAGCGACGGGCGGTATCGCAACGGGTATCGGCCCGGTCGAGTTGAGGGGGCCGAGGGCGCCGTACACGTACAGGTGCCGCAGGTACGAGGCATCGGCGGGTATCGCTCGGGGCTCATGGAGTTTCTGAGCCATCACAGCGAGGTGCTGGAGCAGTTGGTGGCGGAGATGTACGCTCGGGGGCTGAGCACTCGGGACATCGAGGACGCCTTCACCGACGCCATCTACGAGTCGCTGCGGC
>JASFTE010000212.1:0-7751 GCA_050114035.1 Armatimonadota bacterium
CGCGCGCTTCGTGGGCCTCAGCTTCTACTGCTCGGGCCTCACGGTGGCCGACGAGCTCTACGTGTTTCGCGGGGAGCACAGCCCCAACACCGTGACCTTCGGCCAGGCCGATCTGACCGACTTCACGGTGACGGCGCCGAAGCTCTACTTCCACAAGCCCGCCCTGTACTTCTCGAGCAACATCAATACGGGCAATCCCGTTGGGCTCATCGGCCCCACGACCGGGGGCGAACAGCCCGTGCATCTGGACGTGGACCTACCCCGCGGCACGCGTTTCGTCGGCGGGAGCATCGGTGGCGAGGACCTCGTCGGCGCGGCGCAGAGCCCCATCGAGGGCGGCGCGTACACGCGCTACGGCCTCGACGTGACCGCGAGCGGGAACAGCACGAAGACGTGGGGGCGCGTCTACATAGGCGGGGAATGGCCGGGCGGGAAGCGGGGCGAGCTGCGCTATCAGCTTCGCTGGGCCGACGGTGGCTCGCCGCTCGTGAGGCTGCCGCTCGAAGCCCTGCGGATTGAGCCCGTCCCGGTGCCCAAGCGCCTCATGACCACACCGGGCTGGTGGAGCATCACCGCCACGGCGGCCTGGCCGGACGCGCTGACGGCGTTCCGGACAATCGGCTTCAACACCGTGAGCACCTTCGGCCATTGGACGAGGGACGACGAGGCGCAGTGGGCCATGCTCGAGAGCGCGCGCCGCGAGGGGTTCAAGGTGCTCAACATCGATTCCACGTACCACCGTATGGTCGATCGTCGCAAGCGGGAGGGAGAGATCTTCTGCCAGTTCGAGGACGGTACCCATGGCACGCGGCTGTGCCCCTCGTACCGCGGCCGGTTCTACCGGGAGGAGCTGGAGCGCATCGCCACCCAGTGCGCCCGGGTGAAGCCGGACTACCTCAGCACCGACATCGAGCTCTGGGGCTGGCGCGGCCCGGTGGATGCGAAGAAATGCACGCGCTGCCGGGCCGACTTCGCGGGCAGCGGCCTCGCGAGTCAGGAGGAGTGGCAGCTCCAGAAGGGCTACGAGATGTGGACCGAGATGGTGAGCGCCGTCCGGAAGAGCGTGCGGGCGGCCGGCGGCCCGGAGATCGAGTTCGGCTGCTACGACTGGCGGCCGGAACACAACTACCAGTTCACCTGGCCCTTCGACCGGCTCTATCCCGAGCATCTGCAGAACTCCCAGGTCTCCACCTACACACCGCTGGAGCCGTACCACATCGCCCTCGTGGGCGACGAGGCCCGTGCCGACCGGCGGCGCCTCCCGAAGACGGACGTCCTGCCGTGGATCACGCCGGGCGACGCCGGGACGTTCCCCGGACGGGCTTTCAAGTACGCCCTTCTGGAGTGCTTCGCCAACGGCTCCCGGGGCGTCAACTTCTGGAGCGGACGCGTGTGGGACACGGAGAGCCTGGCGGCGTATGCGGATGCAGTCAGGGCCGTGGCGCCGGTCGAGGGCGTCATCGCTGACGGCGAGCTGCTCGAAGGGGCGTCCACGGAGCCCGAGGTGCGGCTCTCCGGCATGCGCCGCGGGGACGAGATCGTGCTGCTCGTGGCGGAGTACCACGGCACGGAGTCGTTGACAGTGACCGTGAGCCTCCCCACTGCCGGCCCGAGCACGGTGACGGATCTAATGACGGGCGGCCCCATCTCCACCATCCCGGCCGGCGAGAGCAGCTTCCACGTGACGCTGGGTGAAGAGCGGGCATGCCTGGTGCACGTGAGGCCCGGCTGAGACGGGGCCGTGCGGGCGGAGCGGCGTAGTGCCCCCTGGATCCGCCGCGGCACTACCGCACCATCGGATACGTCCCGTACTCGCGCAGCAGCTCGATGGCGTAGTCGTACGTCTCCACCGCGATGTCCGGGCCCGCGCTGTGCATCCCCAGCACGAGCCCGCCATCGCGTCCGGCCGCCAGCACTCGGAGCACGTGCTCCTTCACCTCGCGCCGGTCGCCCCGGGGCAAGATCCCCGCGTTGTCGAGGCCGCCGATGAGGATGAGACGCCGCCCGTAGCGCTCCCGCAGGTCGAGCGCGTCGAGGCCGGCGCTGTACTCCACCGGATTGATCCCCTCGAAGCCGCAGTCCAGCAGGAGGTCGAGGATGGGAGCGATGTTGCCGTCGCTGTGGAGGATCACGTGCTTCGCGCCGGCCTTCCGGTACGCGGTCACCATCTTGCGCCAGCACGGCGCCAGGATGCGCTCGGCCATGGCGGGCGAGAACATGGGCCCGGTGACGCTCGCCATGTCGTCGTAGATCCAGATGCCCGTGTCCTGCAGCCGCCATCGCCTGAGCTCCTCGCGGCCGATGGCGATGAGATGATCCGTGATGCGCATCGCCAGCGCGGCGGCGAACTCCGGATCCGACGCCATGTCCATGAGGAAGCTCGCGTCCCCGCGCACGAAGCACGTGCGGATGAATGGCCCGCCGGTCTTGGCAAAGACGGCGAAGCGCTCCTTGAGCCGGGGCATGGCCGCGTCGAGCCGCTCGTAGCGGGAGCGCATGTCGGGCGGGTCGATGCGCAGGCGGTCCAGGTCCGCGTGCGTCTTCACGTTCGCCTCGAGCTGCTCGAAGAAGTAGCCGCCCTTCCTGACGCGCTTCACCTGCCCCCAACCGTCGCGCTCGATGCGGTGCTCGGCGGTCTCCTCGAGTACGGCCGCGCGCGAGGGCGTGAGCGTCTCATCGCCCACCGCGATGCGGATATCCACGCCATAGTGGTCCTGGATGTTGGCGTCCTGGGGGAGGCCCTTGGCGTGCCGCCACGCCATCACGAACTCGGGCCAGTAGCCGTCGTAGAGCGGGACGCGGTCGGGGAGCTCGAAGCTGAATGTGCGCAGGACTCGCTGCTTGGATGTCATGGTTCTCAGGTGCGCGCGCGGAGCCGGGGGCCTCCCACGAACCCTCCGCGTGTCCTGGCGTGCTTCACGTTGCCTTCATCTGTGATCGCCGGGCGCCGTCTCCACCTCCCACAGGCAGAGAGCCATGGGCTCCAGTTCCGCGGAGAGCTCGAGGGCGGCGCTTCCCTCAACCGTTCGCTCCTCCACCATTTCCAGTCCGCCCGGCTTGTCGGGCGCGGCCAGGCAGTTGCTGTGCGTGGAGTCGATGAGGCAGCGACGGACTACAAGGGGGCCGGCGCGCAGCTCCTCGGGGAGGTTGGCGACCGCGACTTCCGCCCGCACCGTCGTTTCGCCGTCGGGCTGGAGGTTCCACAGGTGGACCGTCAGACCCGTGTCATCTATCGTGGCGAGGGCGCCGAGCCCGTTGCCGTTCTCGTCGAGTCCTGAGGACGTGGCGACGAGTTCCCGTTTCCTGTGCATCCGGAGCATCTTCACGGCAGCGCCATAGGGCGTCATCCGCAGCCTGGTGTCAAACTGGACGAAGGCAATCTGTGCTTCCGAATGGTACTGCACCCACGGAAAGAGCCGCAGGTCCGGCGCGTGCCGCACCTGATACTGGTAGGCGGTCATCCCGGCCGCCTGCCACAGGTTCTTGGCGGGATCGCCTCTCCACCGGTGGCCGTACCCTATCTCGGTGACGAAGATGGGAATGTCGGTGGGCAGCCCAGCCCGTGCGAGAGCAGTATCGATCTCGTCCTCCCACCCGGCGATCTCGGCCGGCCCTTTGCCAAGCGAGTAGTAGTGGAACGAGAGGAAGTCCAGGGTCTTGCTCGGACCGGTGTCGCGTGCGAAATCCCGGACCAGATGCAGGGCGTGCTTCGTGCCGAACCCGGCGTTGCCGCCGACCAGCAGCGGCAGCTCAGGATTGAGCTCGGCATTCAACTCGTTCATGGCCTCGTAGGCACACCGATAGAACGCATGGTAGTTCTCGATGCTCCCGAGGTTGCTCTGGTTCTGGGCCGTGGGCTCATTGAGCACTTCGATGTAGCGCAGGTTCGGGCAACGCTGCTTGTAGTGCCGGACGGCGCTCTTGAAGACCTGCTTCCACTTCTCGAAGGTGAGCATCCCGGTGAGCACTTCCTGCTCGTACCGGCGGATGTTCATCATCACGGTCTCACTGTGCGCACTGACGGAGTCCAGGTAGTCGTAGTAGTGGAGCCCGGTCGTGGAGCCAACCACGCCGTAGCGCTTCTTGCTGGGATCGCCCTCGTAGTAGTCCCTGTTGATCTCGTAGTTGAACCGGTACGTGTCGGTCCGGTAGTCCCACATCTGGTCGAGCATCAGCCAGCAGCGCGTGACCTGGGGGCGGCCGAACTCCTTCTCGACGAGAGCGCAGAACTCCACCGGCGGCGGGGCTCGCCGCGAGACATTGACGTGCCCCCACAGCACCGGCGGCGGCGCCAATACGTTGGCGCAGTCAACCGACACGGCAACACGCTGTTCATCGGCAGACCCGGCCGTCTCCATCATCGACAGGACCAGAACGAGGCAGAAGACACCGCCGAGATTGCACCATGCCATGTCTGTGACTCCCGGTCCGGCCGAGCAACGCCACGCACGCGTGAATCTGCGCCTGAGGAGTGGATCCGCCGCTGCCGAGGGCGCCCGGGCCGGGTCAGCCCTCGTCGGCGGACCCGCCCTCCGCCGGCTCCATGATGGCGTTCCACGGCTCGATCATCCGAAGCTGCTTGCTGTCGAGCTCCCGGTAGACATCGGGCAGGTCGAACTCGTCGAGCACGCGGGGAAGCATCGCCGACAGCGGCCACTGCTGCATCTTCGTCTCGGCCATCTCGGAGTAGGACGTCGGGGCGTTGATCAGCGTGACCCTCTCGACGCGTGCATCCAGCAGGGCCGCCAGCGCGCCGGGGATGCTGCCCCAGCCGCGTGCCGCCAGATGCACCTGGTCGTAGTTCAGCGACGCCATCCAGTCGAGCGTGCAGAGCACGTCGTGCACGCGCCAGGCCACGTAGGACTGTCCGAGCATCAAGGCAAAGGAGGCGTAGTGGTAGTCGCTGCCGTAGAGGTGGAAGAACATGTCGGGGCGGCAGGTCTCGGGCCGCGACTCGCCGATGCCCCGGTAGTCGCAGGCGAAGAAGGCATCGTTCTCGGTCTGCATCTCGCGCAGGAGCTCGTCCTCGCGCAGCTCCTGGTCCGACGACAGATGCGGCAGGTACAGCACCGCCGGGCCCTTCCCGGGGAGCGGCCGGGCCGCCCGCCGCCCGTCCTCGAGCTTCGTCACGATGGCCTGGGCGCCGAACTCGGGCTCGGTCTCCAGGACGAACTGGCTGGCATGGCGCCGGGCGTAGTTGCGTCTCGTCCAGGGACGGAGCACGCGGTACTCGGGCGGGCCGTCGCGCTCGGGCAGGTCAAGAAGGCGACGCACCCGGCGCTCCAGCTCCGCGCCCGACGGCCTGCCGCGCTCGCGGGCCAGCCGCTGCGACTTCTCCCGGGTGAAGTCGAAGACGCACCGGGCGTCCATGTCATCCACCTGCCCCGTCTCCGTGCACTGCAGCGTCTCGTCCTCCTCGATGGTCAGCTCCGGCTCCGCGCTCGGAGCGTCAACGCCTGCATGCCTGTTGAAGAAGGCGTACATCGCCTCCCGTCCGTCCTGCCAGTAGCCGTGCCTCTGCGGGCCCACATGGTAGGCGAGGTTGTCCTCCGCGCCCAGGATCTCGTACACGTGGCGCAGCCGGTCATATGCCTCCAGGGATCCGCGCTGGTCGAAGAAGTCCTGCTCCTGCGTGATCATGATGGCCGGCTCGGGCGCCTGCACGAGCAGCAGGTCGCTCTGCTCAACGCCCAAGCCGAGGGCGTTCAGCGCACACTGCTCGGCGTCGATGGGCTCCTCGTTCACGCCGTTATGGTGCCAGCTCGTGATCCAGCACGACGGCGCGGACATGGTGCACCGGGGATCGTTGGCGACGGCGTAGGTGGTCATATTGCCGCCGCCGGAGTTGCCGGTCACGCCCACGCGAGTGGCGTCCACGTTCTCCTGGGACAGCAGCACGTCCATGGCGCGGATGCCGTCCCAGACGAACCAGGCGCCGACGAACTCGCCGACGAGGATCTGTTGCCGGGCCGCGACGTTGTGTTCGCGCACGCCGATGCCCACGAGCGAACCGCCCTCACCGTTGTGGTACTGCAGGCGTTCGCCCTGCCCGAGGGGGTCGAAGATCAGCGCGATGTATCCCATCCGGGCCAGCGTCTGGGCGAAGGACTGATAGCCCTCGGCGGCCTTGCCGTTGGACGAGTGGCCGCACGTGCACAGGACCGCCGGGCGCGGTCCCTCAAAGCCCTTGGGCAGATACAGGTTGGCCGTCACCGGGAAGCCGGGGCGGCTGTCGAAGACGACGTTGCGGATGAGGTGTGTGTCGCGCTCGATCTCGCCGGTGACCCGAACGTTCAGCGGCGTCCGCTCGGGCATCTCGCCGAAGATCAGCGGCATCTTCTCCCGCAGCTCCTCGCGGTAGGCCAGCGCCTGCTTGCGCGTCTTCAGCTTCATGAGCCGCTCGTGGTTGTCGCGGTACACGGCGCGCAGACGCCGGGTGAGGTACTCCTGCATCATTCGGGGGAATCGGTTCAGTGGCTCCATCTCGGGCGGCTCCTCAGTGGCCTGCTGGCACAGCGCGGCGGGGCCGGTCAGCAGCAATGACGCGCCCACCAGCGCCATGACGATGGTGCATTTGGCTCTCACGGTCGCACCTCTCCCAAGTGCGCCTGTTGCGACCCGTCCTTCGCGGCTCTCGCGGGTCATCCTTCACGAGGCGTCCCAGAAGGCACGCTCTGGGCCCACAAGGCGGGGCGGTTGGCTGGCCGGGGCAGTCCCAGCCGCGCGGACGCGCAGGCGTTTCCGGACTACGGGGGGTCCTTCGGCTTCCGGCAGTCGTCTCGCGTGGGCGAGATCGCATCGGCCCCCACGGCGCTCACTCCGCCACCGCGTAGCTCTTCATGGCGGCCTCGACCCCGGCGCCGGGGTCGCACTCGTGGCCCTGCCGGCCCATGGCGTCCTCGAGGGCTGAGAGGACGAGGAGGACGTTGTTGCGGGTGGACGACTCGCCCATGAGGCCGATGCGCCATATCCTCCCCTTGAGGTCGCCGAGGCCGGCGCCGATCTCGATGTTGTAGTCATTGAGCAGCACTTGGCGCACCTGCAGCTCGTCAACATCCTCCGGCACGCGCACGGCGTTGAGCATCCACAGCCGGTGCCCTTTCTCCACCAGCATCAACAGGCCCATGGCCTCGATGCCGGCCACCAGCGCCTCGTGGTTCCGCCGGTGGCGCTCGAAGCGGGCGTCGAGGCCCTCCTCGTGGATGATGCGCAGCGCCTCGTGGAGCGCGTAGATCATGTTGATGGGCGCCGTGTGATGGTAGAAGCGGTCTTCGCCCCAGTAGCGCCGCACCATGGTGAGGTCGAGATACCAGCTCTGCACCTTCTTCGTGCGCGCGTCGAGGGCGCCTGCCGCCTTCTCGCTGAAGGAGATGGGCGACAGCCCCGGCGGGCAGCTCATGCACTTCTGGGTGCCGCTGTAGACGGCGTCGATGCCCCAGGCGTCCACCTGCACCGGGAAGCCGCCCAGCGAGGTCACGGTGTCGACCAGCAGCAGCACGTTGCGCTCCTGGGCCATCTGGGAGATATGGCCCAGCGGCTGCAGCACGCCGGTGGACGTCTCGGCGTGCACGAGGGCGACGAGCTTCGGGTTGGAGTTGTCGAGCGATCGGGCGACCACGTCGGGCTCGATGATCTGCCCCATCTCGGCGTGCACCGGAATGAGCAGCCCACCGCAGCGCTCGACGATGTCGGACATGCGCTCGCCGAACACCCCGTTGACGCACACGAGCACCTCGTCCCCGGGCTCGATG
>JASFTE010000213.1:0-7680 GCA_050114035.1 Armatimonadota bacterium
CTACGAGCCGGAATGGACATTCGAGAAGTGGCTGGCGATGACGCTGTCGGAGTGACCCGCGGCCCAGCGGACGTCGCAGTGCTGCCGTGCGACGGGAACTATCGCGCCGTGGTCCCGCGCCTCGTCTCCCTCGCCGGAGCCGAGGACATCGTCGGCCCCGGCGACTCCGTCCTCATCAAGCCCAACCTCCACGCCCCACAGCATTGGAGCACCGGCGGCACCACGAATCCGGCCCTCGTGGGCGCGCTCATTGACTGGGCGCGGGAGATGGGGGCCCGGCGCATCCTCGTTGCCGACAGTCCATTCAGAGGGAACCCACGCCCCGAAGAGGTCTTCACGACGACCGGCATGGGGGAGGCCGTCGAGCAGAAGGGCGCCGAGTGGGCGCTGCTGACGAGCCATCCGTTCCGAGTGTTCGGAGGCGCGTCGCCGCACCTCCCGCGACCGCTCGGCATCAGCGAGCTGCTCCTGGCGTGCGACAAGGTCATCAACGTCGCCCTCATGAAGACGCACCTCAACTGCCTGGTCAGCCTCGGCATGAAGAACCTCAAGGGCTGCATCCGCAACCGGGACAAGACCGCCTTCCATCATGAGCTGGACATCGACCGGGCCATCGTGGCGCTGAACCGGTTGATCCGGCCCGACCTCACCATCGTGGACGGCACGCTCGGGATGGAGGGCATCGGCCCGGGCGGCGGCACGCCCGCGCACTTCGGCCACATCTTCGCCGGGCTGCACGCGCCGGCCGTCGATGCGGTCGCGGCGAACGCGATGGGCGTGGAGATCCGCGAGGCGCGGAGCCTGCGGTTCGCGGTGGAGGAGGGATTGCTGCAGCCCGGGGGCATCCGGGTCCGCGGCGAAGAGGTGTCGGCCATTCGCCGCCGCTTCGACCGGCCCGACGAGGCGATGGCCCGCGAGCTGCCGGACCTGGAGCTCCAGGCGGACGGCGCCTGCAGTGGGTGCCGGCTCAACGTCGTCACCGCGGTCCGCGACCTCGTCCGGTCCGGCGGAGCGCTGCCCGACCCGCCCATCGTCATCGGCAAGGAGCCGCCATCACAGGAGCGCGCCATTCTCATAGGAGACTGCGCCCTCGCGCATCGCGATGGCCACGAAGGCCTTCCCGGCTGCGCGCCGAGGACCGACACGATCCGGGCATTCCTCGAGCAGCGCGCCTGAGGACGCATCGGAGGCGAGCACCATGGCAATCGCCGTGAGGACCGAAGGGGGGCCGGGTGCGCTCTCTGACTGGTCACGGGACCTGCGGGAGATCGTGGCTGAGGACGCCGCGGCGTTCACGGAGGGGCTCGTCTGGTTCGCCGAATCGTTTGCGGAGAACGAGTCCGAGCCGTTCCGTGAGATCCGCGTCGCGAGGGCCGTTGCCCACGTCTTTGAGAACATGCCCGTCCGCATTCGCGAGGGCGAGCGCCTCGTCGGCTGGCACCCGAGCACGCATCCCGACGACGAGACCGCCGCCCGGATCCAGGAGGCCCGGCAGTACCTGTCGCGGGAGAACTGGCGCACGTTCGTCTCCGAGGGCCACATGGCCCCGGACTACCCGACCGTGCTGCACTGCGGCCTCGACGGCGTGATGCAGCGCATCAGGGGTGGAGTCACGGCCCTGGATCCCGTATCGCCCACCACGCCGGAGAAGCGCGCGTTCTACGAGGCCTGCCGCATCGCGCTCGAGGGGCTGCAGGGCCTCATCCGCCGGTACGCGGCGCTCGCCGGGGAGGAGGCCGAGACTGCACAGGACCCGGACTGGCGCGCCGAGCTCGAACAGATCGCCCGCGCCTGCCAGCGGATCGCCTCGGAGCCGCCGCGCACGTTCCGGGAGGCCATCCAGCTCGCGTGGTTCATGTTCCTGGGCGTGGCAATCGAGGCTGGCGCCGGGCATCACTGCTTCGGCCCCGGGCGCATGGACCAGTACCTGCTCCGGCACTACAAGGCCGAGAGAGAGTCCGGCGCGCTGGACGAGGACCTGGTGGATGACCTGCTCGCGCAGCTCTTCATCAAGTCCAACGAGTTCGACGGCCCGCAGATGAGCGCCGTCATCACGGTGGTCGGCGGCAGGAAGCCCGACGGCTCGGACGCGACCAACGAGCTCTCGTATAGGATGCTCGAGATCAGCGACCGGGTGCGGATGTACTTCCTCGGCGTGGACGTCTCGTGGCACGAGGACATGGATGCCGAGTTCGTCCGGCGAGCCGTGGCGCTGCTGCGCAACGGGAAGGGCCAGCCGTCGTTCTTCAACAGCGACGTGATCGTCAAGGGCCTGGTACGGCACGGCGTGCCCTTCGAGCACGCGGTCGATCACCTGCCGAGCACGTGCACCGAGACGTCGATCATGGGCCGCTCCAATCCCTGCGTTGCCTGGCCATACGTCAACGTCCCCATGTGCCTGCTGTACGCGCTGTTCGGAGGAGTGCACCCGCTGACTGGGGCGGCACACAACTTCGCCCAGGATGTTGGCCTCCGGCCCGACCACCTGCCGCACAGCTGGCGCGACGCGACACAGAAGTTGGTCGCCGGCCCGCCGCAGACGTACGCAGAGCTGCGGAGCGCCTTCGTGGCCGTCCTCAAGCACGCGGCCGACGGCGCCGTCGCCCACTGCCAGGCAGACATGTACCTGGAGTCGCTCCACCGTCCATTTCCCCTGCTCTCCTGCCTCATGGAGGGCTGCCTGGAGCGCGGACTGAACATCTCCAGTGGCGGCGCGCTCTACAACTTCATCCAGCCCGAGGCCGTGGGCGTGTCCAACACCGTCGATGGGCTCGCCGCCGTCAAGACTCTCGCTGAGGACGAGGGACGCTACAGCCTCGACGACTTTCGGGCCGCCATCGAGGCTGACTTCACGGGCTTCGACGAGCTGCTCCGGGCGATACAGCGGGAGTGCCCGAAGCACGGGAACGACATCGAGTGGGTGAACGACCTGTTCGCCGAGGTCGCCGGAGCCTGGTGTGGGTTGATCGAGGGGCACACGAACTTCCTCGGCGGCCCCATGTTCCCTGGCTTCCTGGGTTGGATCGTGTGGATTCGCTACGGCGAGAACACGCCCGCGACCCCCGACGGCCGGAGGGCGGGCGAGCCACTGGCCAACTCCATCATGAACTGCACGACGGTGCAGCCCAAGGGCCTCCCGGCGCTGGTGCTGTCCACGAGCGGCCTGGATCAATCGCGCGCCCTCGGCGGCGTCACCTTCAACGTCCGCTTCCAGGCCAGCGCTTTGCAGGAGGAGAAGGGCATCGATGCCCTCAAGGGCCTCATTGAGGCCGCCTTCGACCTGGGCGCGTACCAGATGCAGGTGAACCTCACCAGCACCGAGACCATGCGCGCTGCACAGGAGAAGCCGGACGAGTACCGGGATCTGCTCGTCCGCATCGGCGGCTACCTGGTGCCCTTCACGCTGCTGCCGCGCAACGCGCAGGAAGAGGTCATCGCCCGGACCGAGCTGGAGATGTAGAGCCAGCGCTGCCCACGGCGCACGCAACGGAGGCGCACATGCCACCCTCAGACAGACTTCGCCTCGTAACACTGTTTGTCACGGCCGCAATCTGCACGATTCCATCCGCCGCGGGAGCGCAAGCCACCATGGACGACCACCTTCGCGCCGTCACCGCCTTCGCCGACAACGTCCTGGAGCACTGCTGCGACGTCCACGGCCCGAAGAGGACGCCGCTGTTCGTGGACTGGATCAACGTGGACACGCTCGCGCCGCCTCGCTGGAGGCGGGACGGCGAGGAGTGGATCCTGTCCAACCTCGGCAGCCAGCAGAACCTCCTGCGCACGCTCGTGGCCCTCTCGGCTGCGACAGGCGACCCCGCGTACCGCCAGGCGGCCGTCCATGCCGTCGCGTACGCCTTCGAGAACCTCCAGGACGTCGGGGGCCTGCTGCGCTGGGCCGGGCACACGTGCTACGACGCCCTCGGCGACCGGGTCGTCAGCGAGGCGAAACAGCACGAGCTCAAGCACCACTACCCGTACTACGAGCTCATGTGGGAAGTCGATCCGGCGGCGACGCGGCGGTACATCGAGGGAGTCTGGGCCGCTCAGGTTGTCCGCTGGGACATCCTCGACTTCAACCGCCACGGCCGCTACGGCCGGACGGACCTGGGCGAGCTCTGGGATCACGAGTACACGGGCGGCGAGGTGCCCTTCGAGGGCAAGGGGCTGACGTTCATGATGTCGGGTACGGACCTCGTCTATGCGGCCGCGATGCTCAGCCACTTCACCGGCGACGAGAAGCCGATGGTCTGGGCCAAGCGGCTCGCGAGGCGCTACGTGGAGGCGCGGCACCCCGAGACGGGCCTCGGGGCCTCGAACTTCAGCGTGGTGGAGAGCCACCGGATGGAGAACCAGTTCCCGCAGTTCGAGGGCCGTTTCACGGAGGCGACCATCACCGACATCTATGGCGCGCGCTACACGTACTGCGCCATTTGCCAGCTTCGGCTCGGTGAGGCGCTCGGCGACAAGGGGAAGGAATTCCTGCAGTGGGGCCTCGAGGACCTCACCGCCCGGGCGAAGCACGGCTATGACGAGGAAGCCAATGCCTTCTGGGCCACACTCATCGACGGCACGAAGCTCAGCCCGGCCGACCGCAAGAAGGACGGCTACGTGAAGGTCGAATGGCTCCAGAAGCGCCGCGCCAACAGCGCGCATTTCCTCGCGTACGCGCTGGCGTACAAGCTGACGAAGGATGGCCTCATGCGCCGGATGACTGCCAGCATCGCTCAAGGCCTCGGACTGGGCGAGCTGCTTCCGGCATCGGGGCAGGCGAAGATCAACGCGGACACGTCGAGCAGCGATCCCGTGATCATCTTCGGCCTGCTCGAGCTGCACGAGGCCACCGGCGACAAGAGCTACCTCGACCTCGCCAAGCGCGTCGCCGACAACGCCCTGGCTACTCGCATCCGGAGCGGCCTCTTCGTCGAGAGCCAGGATCACCTGTGCGCTCGGGTTGATGACGCCACCCCCCTGGCGCTGCTTCACCTCCGCGCCGCGCTGCTGGACCTGCCGGAGAGGCCGCCCACTTACTGGCACGGCAGGGGGTACTTCCACTGCCCCTTCGACGGCAAGGGCAGAACGTACGACAGGAGCGTGTTCGGCTCCATGCTCCGGAGCGAGGCCGATGGCGGGTAGAGGCGGAGCGGCCGCCATGGAATACGACGTGGTGGTGGCGGGAGGAGGGCCGGCGGGTATCGGCGCGGCGATCGCCGCCGCGCGGAACGAGGCCCGGACGCTGCTGATCGAGGGCTCAAACTGCCTCGGCGGCATGCTGACCAGCGGCCTGGTGGGCATGATCCGCACGGCCGGCGACGGCGGGGGGATCGTGCGCGAGCTCTGGAATCGGCTGGTCGAGGTCGACGGTGCGCAGATCACCGACAGCCACGCCGCCATTATCCCAGCCGTCGGGCGAGTCGTGGCGCTGGAGATGGCGCACGAGGCCGGGGTGGACATTCTCTTCCACACGCTGGCCGAGGGCGTCAGCATGGACGGCGCGGCGCTCACGGGCGTCTACATCGCCAACAAGGCCGGCCGGCAGTTGGTGCGCTGCCGGATGGCCGTGGATGCAACCGGCGATGGCGACCTCGCGGCATGGTCCGGTGCGCCCTTTGACAAGGGCCGCGAGGGTGACGGGTATCTACAGGCCGTGAGCCTGAACTTCGTGCTCGCGGGCGTCGACACGGAGCGGCTGCCGGACCGGGAGGCCTTCGACACGGCCTGCCGGGAGGCTCTGGACAGCGGCGAGGTGGAGCTGCCGGCGTACCACCGGACGCTCAGCTTCGGCAGGCACTGGCCCGGCTACCCCCCCGGCATTGTGCATTATCAGTGCGACATGGCGGCCGACATCGACGCCTCCGACCCGGAGAGCCTGACGTGCGGGGAGGCGCTGTGTCATCAGCGGGTCCTCAAGATCTGGCGCTTCCTCAAGCGGAGCTTTGAGGCCTATCGCGACAGCGTCATCATCCACATCGCGACCCGGCTGGGCGTGCGCGAGAGCCGCCGCGTTCGCGGGGAGAAGACGCTCGTCGAGGCCGACGTGCTGGAGGGCCGCAAGCACCCCGATGGGATCGCCCGCTGCTCGTGGTACATGGACCTGCACGACGGGCAGGACAAGCACCCGATGGACGAGTACCGGGCCCGCCGGGCCCCGCCCGAGGGCGACTTCTACGAGATCCCGTACGGCTGTCTGGTGCCGCTGCAGGTGGAGAGCCTGCTCGTGAGCGGGCGGTGCATCTCGAGCACCCGGCCGGCGAACGGCTCCCTGCGACTGCAGCCTACCTGCATGAACACGGGCCAGGCGGCGGGCACCGCGGCCGCCCTGTGTGTCGCCGGCGGCACAAGCCCGCGGGAGCTCTCCGGGCAGGATCTGCGCCGCATCCTCACCGAACAGGGGATGGAGCTGTAGCAGGTCAGGGCACGCGGCACCGCGCGTGGGCACCAAGCTGCGGCGCCGGCCGCGTCAGGGCCAGGGAGGCCAGAGAGATGCCTATGCTACTCTCGCCGAATCGCATCGCCCTCGGCGTGGTCCTGGCGATAGTCCCGTCGCTGGCGGCGCCCGAGGCCGCCGACGACCTCCACGCGCCGATCCCGATTCGGTTCACGCTCGACCACCCCGGCCATGTCACCATCGTCATCGAGGACGCTCGGGGTAGGCGCGTGCGGAACCTCATAGCCGCGACACACTTCGACGCCGGCGAGCACACCGTGTGGTGGGAGGGGCTGGACGATGGGGAGAGCATCAAGCTGCCCCGCGGCGCCGTGCACCGCATCGCCAACCGCAGGCTCGTCGAGCCCGGCACGTATCGCGCGCGCGGCCTCTGCCGCAACGGCGTGGATCTCGTGTACGAGTTCTCGGTCAACACCGGCGGCGACCCGCCGTGGTTCGTTGGGCGCGAGTCCGCCGCCAGCGGCGGCGAGCCCGGCGGGTGGCTCGCGGATCATAGCCCGCCCGCCGACGTGCTGTACCTGCCCGGGGATCGCCCGCCACACTACCGCGCAGCCCGCCTGTTTGTGGACCGGGATGGCTACGCGCCCGACGAGACGCTTCTCATCCCGAGCGGGCCGCCGCTGGTCATGCTCTGCAGCCCCATCTCGGAGGCGGGACACGGCCTCGTGTGGTGCGACCTCACCGGCCGCAAGGTCGCCGGCATTCGCAGCTACGGTCACGGCGGGCGGTGGTTCCCCGGTGGGTACGTTCTCGCGCGCGACGAGGGCGAGGACGCAGTCCCCGGCACGTACGCATACTATGGCGTCCCCTTCAGAAGCTCGGCCCACGAGCTGAAGCGCGGACGGATCTACATCCAGGCGGTGCCGTCGGACACCACCGTCCACGAGCCCGAGTTCACCTGGCCCACGGAGCGCGGCGACATGGCTGCCGTCTTCGGCGGCATGGCCGTCCGCAATGGCATCCTCGTCGTGGCGCTCCGATGGAGAAACAAGCTCGCCCTCGTGGACGTCCGTTCGGTCACACCTGAGCAGAGGGGGAAGGAGCTTGGCCTTGTCGATGTCCCCGATCCCGGCGGGCTGGCGTTCGATCAGCAAGGGCGGCTGCTCGTGGTCAGCGGCAATCGCCTCCTCCGCTCCGAGGTCGATGCGGCACGAGCAACGCTGTCGCAGCCGGAGGTCCTCGTGGCCGATGGGCTGGATGATCCCCAGCGGCTCGCGCTCGACGCCAAGGGC
>JASFTE010000214.1:0-7652 GCA_050114035.1 Armatimonadota bacterium
CGACGGCCCCGGGCGACCCGTGGAACGGATGGACGGCGTCGAGTTCACCATGAGCGCGACCACGGCCGAGCCGCGCGGCTACATGTCCGCCTGCCAGACGCCCAACGGGGTGATTCAGCTCATCAGCAGCCGGCAGCATTACGCCTTCAACCTCAAGTGGCTCACGACGCCGGCGCCAGCGGCTGAGGATGATGGGTGATGGGGAGACGGACGACGAGACGGCGGTTCCTGCGGTCGGCAGCCGCTGCCGGCGCCGCGTTGGGCGCCGGGGGGACCGCATCGAAAGGAGCGACATCGGTGGCCCCGAACAGCAAGCCCGCGAAGGCGCCGCGACGCCCCAACATCCTCGTCCTGATGACCGACCAACATCGGTTCAACGCACTCCGGTGCGCCGGGAACCAGAAGATCCGCACGCCGAACCTCGACGCGCTGGCGGCCTCGGGCGTTCACTTCACGAACGCCTGCTGTGCGACTCCCGTATGCGTTGCGAGCCGGATGAGTCTCATCACCGGGCAGCGCATGGCCCGTCACCACTGGACCGCCAACGCCGCGCTCCCCGGACCGCTGCCGGAGCTGCCAACGCTCATGACGCTGCTCCATCGCGCCGGGTACCAGACCCACGCCGTGGGCAAGATGCACTTCCGCGGTCGGCACTACGGCCTCGAGACGCACGAGCGGATGGAGGAGGGCGTCCGGGCGCGCATCGATGACGACTATCTGATGGATCTCAAGGAACACGGCGTGCGCACACGCCACCCCCAGGGGCTGCGCGACCTGCTGTACTGCCAGCCGCAGACGGTGGGCATTGCCGAGGAGCACAGCCAGAACGCCTGGGTCGCCCAGCGGTCCATTGAGTTCCTGCGCCGGCATACGCGCTACCGGGGCGGCAAGCCGTTCCTCCTGTGGGCCTCCTGGACCGCGCCCCACCCGCCCTACGCTCCGTGCGAGCCGTACGATTCGCTCTATGATCCGGGGGAGATGGACTTGCCCATCAACGCGGAGCGGCCGCTCGCCAGCATACCCTCGGCCGCGTGGGCGCATCGCGCCCGGCTCGACGGAGCCCACCTTGATCCCGATCGCATGCGTCGCATCCGGGCGCTCTACTACGGGCAGGTGTCCCACGTGGATGAGGCCGCCGGAAGAATCCTCGGCGAACTGGAGACCTTGGGGCTCAGCGACAACACCGTCATCCTCTTCACCAGCGACCACGGGGACATGCTGGGCGATCACGGTCTGTCCCAGAAGAACGTGCCGTACGAGCTATCCGTGCGCGTGCCGATGCTCTTGCGTTGGCCCGGCCGCACGGAGGCCGGCCGCGTGTGCGACGATCTGGTGGGTCTGACGGACGTTCTGCCCACGCTGACAGAGGGACTCGGTCTTCCCTACCCGGATGCGCCGGCCCCCCTTCCGGGCTCGGGCCTCCTCGGACAGGAGGGCGGTGGGCTGTCATCCGAGAGAGAGGCCTTCTTCATCGACTACGGGCACGGCCCGAACCGCTGGATCGCGCTCCGCACACGGAAGCACAAGTACGCGCTCTGGGCCGACAGCGGCTGCGAGGAGCTGTACGACCTCGAGGCCGATCCGCGGGAGTGCACCAATCTTCGCGAGAGCGAACCGAAGCTGACCGCCAAGCTCCGAGCCACGGTCCTGGCCTGGGAGCGCGAGCACGGCCTTCCGGGCTCCTTCGACGGCGAGCAATTCCGGACGTACCCCGGGAAGCCCCTCCCGGACGGCCTGCCGCGCCGCGTTGTGGTCAACGAAGGGCCATGGGTCAGCAACCTGCCCGAGGACGAGCGACATACCGTCGAGACATACGCCGAAGCCTTCACGCGGGCGATCTCGAAAGAGACCAGCCTCTCGCCCGAGAAGCTGAGTCTGGCGCTGTACAAGCGCAAGGGCGGCACGCCCCTCATCGGAACGCCGTGGGAGAAGGCCTGGCGCGACGCGTGATGGCAGCGGGCACCGATGACGGACGAGGCCACGCAGTATGCCGGGCACGGGTCATGGAGGGCCAGTGAGCATGGGAATTGAGTTTCGCCCACTCGACGTTGCCGCGATCATCATCTACCTGGCCGGCATGGCCGCGATGGGGATCTACTTCGCCAGGCGGAACCAGGATACGGAGGAGTACTTCGTCGGCGGCCGGGCGTTCCCGGGCTGGGCCATTGGGCTCTCGATGCTCGGCACCTCCATCAGCTCCGTGACGTTTCTGGCCTTCCCCGCGGCGGCGTACATCCTCGACTGGCGTCAGCTCGTGTCCAACCTCACGCTGCCCATCGTGGCCGTTCTCGCCGTCATCGTGTTTATCCCCTTCTTCCGCCGCGGCCGCCTCACGTCTGCCTTCGAGTACCTCGGCGACCGCTTCGGCCCCGGCGCCCGCCTCTACGGCACCATCAGCTTCATCTTCCTGCAGCTCATCCGCCTGAGCACCGTGCTGTTCCTGGTCTCCATCCCGGTGAGTCTGCTCACGGGGACGCCCATGTGGGTCGTGATCGTCGCGGCCGGGATCTTCATCGCCTTCTACACCGTCGCCGGCGGCATCGATGCCGTGATCTGGACCGACGTGATCCAGGCCATTGTGCTATGGCTCGGCGGGCTGGTCTGCTTTCTGTACATCGCCTTCCATCTGCCCGGGGGCGTCGGGCAGATCATCGCCGTCGGCTCCGAGCACGGCAAGTTCGCCGTCGGCGCCATGAAGTGGAGCCTCAACGAGCGTACCTTCTGGGCCGTGGCCCTCCTGGGCATCTTCAACTGGCTGAAGATGTACTCCAGCGACCAGAACCTCGTCCAGCGCTACGTCGCCTCCAGATCCATGCGCGAGGCCCGCAAAGCCACCACGCTCTACTCGGCCACCGCCGTGCCCACCTGGGCGTTCTTCTTCTTCGTCGGCACGTGCGTCTTCGTCTTCTACAACGTGTGGCCCGATCCGAAGGTCGCGGCCCTGGAAGCGGATCAGGTGTTCCCGTACTTCATTCTCACGAAGATCCCGGCCGGCATCGCCGGGATCGTCATTGCCGGGGTCCTCGCCGCCGCCATGTCCTCCCTGGACTCATCCATCAACGCCATCGCCACCATCTCGACCGTGGACATCCTGAAGCCGTACCTGGCCAGAGGGCGCGACGACCGGTTCTACCTGTTCGTGGCCCGGGTGATCGCCACGGCGGCCGCGGCGCTGATGGTCGTCGGGGCGATCATCTTCAGCCGCATCCCCAAGGAGAGCATGAACGACGTCACGTGGATCGTCACCTCCGTGTTCGGCGGGTGCATGATGGGGATGTTCATGCTCGGGTTCTTCACCCGGCGCGTTGACTACGCGTCGCTCATGATCGCGCTCGTGGCGGCGGTGCTGTTCAACATCTACCTCGGCCTCAACATCGCGGGCTGGCTGCCGCCGGCGCTCACCATCAACGTGCATGCCTACTGGGTCGGCATACTCGTCAACCTGCTGTTTGCCGCCCTCGCCTATGGGCTGAGCCTGGTACGGCGCCGTCGGCAGCCCTCGCTCCAGGGACTGACGGTCTGGACGATGCGCGGGAACCGCGGGGCGTGAGCTTCCCTCAACAGGTGATTCGAATGCGAGCACTGTGCGATCCGTGGGTCATATACGCGGCGACCGTGGCCGTGTTGCTCGTCGCGAGCGGCCACTGCCTGGGCGCTCAGGTCTACCTCTCGCCCGAGGGCGACGACGATGCTGCCGGGACCCGGGCGGCGCCGTGGCGGAGCATCGAGAGGGCCAACGCGGCGCTGGGGCCGGGCGATACGGGGATCTTCCTGCCCGGCACGTACGGCGGCACCATCGCGCCCGCTCGGAACGGCGAGCCCGAGGCGCCCATCCGCTACCGGTCGGACACTCGACACGGCGCCGTGCTCGTCGGCTCTGGGCCGGATGGGCCTGCCATCGAGTTCAGCGGCCGCAGCCACGTCGCCGTCGAGGGCTTCCGCGTGGCCCCGGGCGACGGGCGCTGGCTGCGGGCGAGCGGGTGCGACCACATCGAAGTGCGCGACTGCTACATGGAGAAGTCCGGCGGCTCCACGTCCTTGGTCATCTCGGCGTCGCGGCAGGTGCGGCTCATTGACAACGCCTTCACGAAGGACCGCGTAAGCGGCAACATGTGCGACGTGCTCGGGTGCACGCACGTGGTCATCGAGGGCAACTCGTTCACCCGCGTCGGCCACTGCCCGCTCCGGCTCGAGAGCGCCAAGTGCGCCGTGGTGCGCGCCAACTGCTTCCACAACTGCTGGGGGCGCAACTACGAGTTCGTCGCGAGCGGGAGGGTGCTCGTGGAGCGCAACATCATCACCCGGGCGCTCGACAGCGCGCATTCGGCCGACAGCCGGGCGAAGAACTCGCTCATCGACAGCGTCATCCGGCTGAATCGGGCGTTCCGCAACTGGCACACCCCGCTGAACTCCCCCAGCTACGTGCCCGTCGTCGCCGCCTCGGGTCGCGTATGGGAGCCCTTCCGCCTGGTGGACACCCGCGTGTACCACAACACCATCACGGACAACCTCGGCTACGGCTGGCAGCTCGCGGGGATGAACATCAGCGCCAACGTGTTCGCCAACAACATCTTCTTCCGGAACGACAAGCACGGCGGCGGCGTGCAGCTCGACATAAGCGACGCCATTGCCGAGGACAATCAGTTCCTCAATAACCTGTTCTGCGGCACCCAGCCCGGGCAGCACACGGTGCGCTACGGCGAGCAGCTTTGGACCGCGCAGCAGGCTAACGACGGGACGCCGGTGCGCCGCGGGGGCTGGACGCAGTTCGACGGCAACGTGGACGTCGATCCTGGCTTCGTTGACGCGGCCAACGGCGACTTCCGGCTGCGCGAGGGCAGCGACTGCATTGACGCCGGCCATTCGCTCACGCGGACCATCCGGGCCGGCCAGGGCCGGGAGCTCCCCGTGGCCGATGCCCGGTACTTCTTCGACGGCTTCGGCATCGAGGGCGAGCCCGGTGACCTCATCGCCATCGGCGCCGGCGACAATGTCGCCCGCATCGAGAGAATCGAGTTCAACTACTACCAGCCGGACATCATCCTCCTCGACCGGGACATGACGTGGGAGGCCAAGGCCCCGGTGAGCCTCCCCTGGTCTGGCAGGGCGCCCGACATCGGCGCGCACCAGCGCGTCGGGCCGCTCTTATGTGCCGAGACAGTGCTTTTCAGGCCGGCATATCCGAGACCCGGCGAAGCGGTGCAATTCGGCGTCGTTTTCCCAGGCGAGGTCGAGGCCATCACGTGGAACTTCGGCGACAGCACGACGGCGCAGGGCGCCGCGGCGACGCACACGTACCAGCGGCCCGGCCAGTACTGCGCCAGGGCGCGGCTCCGGTATCGCCACGGCCATCAGGACGTGGCCGTGGCGTTTGTGAAGGTCGCCGCCCCGCCTGATCCTCGAGCCCCGATGCTCACGGTGGACTTCGAGGACGAGACGCTGCTGGAGTGGGGCTATCTGTTCAAGTTCTACCGCCAGCGCAACACCGGATTCGAGCGCGTCGGCGGAGGCTTCCAGGGCGGGAAGTGCATGCGCCTGTTCGCCGAGGCGAATGGCTCGATCCTCGGCTGCGCTCTCGCGCCCGGAGAGTGGGATATCGACGTGTATCCTCTCATCCGCTTCGCCTACCGCATCCCGGAGGGCGTGCCCGTGGGCCTGTATCTGCAGGCCTTCCCGTCCGAGGAGTACGGTGAGGGCGGTGTCATAGTCGGCGGCACTGCATCCCGGGCCGCCGGCTCGTATCCCGACCTCGACATGCACAAACTCGTGGACGACGGCGCCTGGCACGAGGCCACCATCGACGCCCGGGCGATCCGCGAGGTGATAAAGGGCGTCAAGTACCTGCGTCGCTTCCGCTTCTACACGCACAACAACGCCGCCCAGGGGCACGAGTTCTGGTTCGACGATTTCCGCATCGTGCCGGGCGAGTGAGCCCGCACTTGACACCGTGCACCGCGCCGCATAGCATACCGTGACCGCTGCGGGTCCTGGTCTTGAACCCGAATGCCAGAAGCTGCTGAGCAAGCCACGGACGACCTGACACAGCCAGCCCCGGCGCCCGAGCCGCGGCTGGGCGGCTTCACCGCCAGAGCCATCCTCCTCGGCCTCATCCTCATGACCGTCAACATCTACTGGGTCACGGTGGTCGAGGTCCGGTGGTACACCCTCGATTCCTCCTGCCTGCCGCTGTTCATCACGCCCGTCTTCCTCCTGTTCCTCGTCACGGTGGCCAATCTCGGTGTGCGGCGCCTGGCGCCTTCGTCCGCGCTGACGCAGGCGGAGCTGCTCGTCGTCTACGTGATGATGGTCGTGTCCATGACCCTGTGCGGGCACGATACGCTGCAGAACATGTTCGGCACCATCGGCCACGCGCACCAGTTCGCCACGCCCGAGAACGGCTACGAAGACCTCTTCATGCAGTACCTGCCCAACTGGCTCGTGGTCAGCGACACCCGCGCCCTGACCGCCTTCTACGACGGCGGCATGCCCTGGTACCGGCCCGAGTACCTGGAGGCCTGGGCGAGGCCGCTGCTGTCCTGGGGCGCGCTCATCTTCGTCATGATCGTCACGATGCTGTGCATCAACGTGCTCATCCGGAAGGCGTGGACCGAGCACGAGAAGCTGGGCTTCCCGCTGGTCCTGCTGCCGCTGGAGATGACCCGCGGGGAGCGCACGTCGCGGTTCTTCCGCAGCAAGTTCATGTGGGGCGGCTTCGCCGTGGCGGCGGTGATCGACATCGTCAACGGCTTCCACGCCCTCTTCCCCGCCATGCCGGAGATCCCGTACATCAAGCTCTACGACCTGCGGCGGCACTTCCGCGCCCGCCCGTGGAACGCCATCGGCCGGACCCGTATGGGCGTGTACCCCTTCGCCGTGGGCCTGGCGTTCTTTCTCCCGTCGGATCTGTCGTTCTCGTGCTGGTTCTTCTACGTGCTGTCGAAGGTCGAGCTCATCGCCTGCGCCCTCCTGGGGCAGGAGAGCCTCAAGGGGCTCCCCTACCTCAACGAGCAGGCCGCCGGGGCGTGGCTGGCCCTGGCGGGCCTCGCCATCTGGACGACCCGGTTCCACCTGCGCGATGCCTTTCGCACGGCCTTTGGGCGCCCCTCGCCGCTGGACGACTCCAATGAGCCCATCTCCTACCGCACGGCCCTCATTCTCATCGGCCTCGGCTTCGCCTTCATCGTGGCCTTCTGCAGCGCCGCCGGGATGCACTTCTGGCCCATCATGGGCCTCTTCGGCATCTACTACATGATGTCGCTGGCCATGACCCGGGTGCGCGCCGAGCTCGGCTCGCCGCACGAGACGTACTTCGTCAATCCGCACCGCATCCTCACGGGCCTGGGCAACACCAAGGCCTTCGGGGCGCGGGACCTCACCATCATGGCGACCATGTATTGGTTCAACCGCTGCTACCGCAGCCACCCGATGCCGAACCAGCTCGAGGCCTTCAAGATGGCGGAGCAGTCCATGATGGACCGGCGCCGGCTCGTGGCCGTGCTCCTGCTGGCGTCCCTGGCCGCTATCGTCGCCTCATACTGGGCCAACCTATCGGTGACGTACGACGCCGGCGCGGCGGCGAAGGCCCGGGGATTCAAGAGCTGGCTCGGCCGGGAAACGTACAACAGCTTCCTGCGCCCGTGGCTGCTCAATCC
>JASFTE010000215.1:0-7645 GCA_050114035.1 Armatimonadota bacterium
ACTGAATTCCTCCCACTGCTGCGTATGCTCACGCTCGGTGCAGTAGTCCTTGGCGCTGGGCTGTTTGCCCCACCATTCTGGGGAATGGCAAGGGGGCCCCGGAATCCAACCACTGACTTCGAGTATCCAGTTCAGGGCTCATTGCGGATGAAAGAAGCCGGAACGAGGTTCTCTCGCGCAGCAGAACTGCGCGAACGTCACCCTTCCATCAGTCCTTTGCTCGGAATGCCAGCAGTTGCGTCGCGGTCCTGACATATGCGGTTGATCCGTCAAAGGCGGGTGTTGCAGACACAGGCTCCTGCAGGTCGTACTGGTGCGCGATCTCGAATTGGTCGCCAGGTCTCACGACCGTTACCAGCCCCCGACTGGAGATCAGGTACAGATGGCCGTTCGCGACTACCGGCGAGGCGCTGTACTGACCTCTCGCCCCCAGGCGCTCACGGTAGAGAAGATCCCCGTTGCTGGCGTCCACGGCTGCGAGGATGCCGCCGTTGCGGACCAGGTAGAGGCGGTCCTCGTAGAAGACAGGTGAAGGGATCTCGGGGATGCTGCTGTGCAATTGCCAGGTCACATGGGTCTCCGTGACGTCGCCCCTGCCTCCTGGACGGATGGCCATGAGCATCGGTGTGCCGCGGCGGAACGACATGCTCGCCACGAACTCATCCCGGGTCCAGAAGCCGTCCTTGTCCCTGTCGACCCAGGCGAACATCCCATCAACCCTCGACTCGTCCGCGGGCAGCGGGATTCCGAAGCCCGGATGGCCGGGCGGCAGTTCGGGGCGCAGGGGGAACGCGAAGTGTCCGGTCATCTCCCCGCGTTCGAGTTTTCCATCCCCGTTGCCGTCGAAGTGCATCACGGCGTCCCAGAACGGTTGCGGGTCGGGGTCCTCGTCGGGAATACCACCCAACATCGACGCTGAAGCATAGAGATGCCCACTCCCGGAAACGGGCACAGCGATCGTCTCTCGCGAGAAGCCGGTGGCGTACCATTTCTCCGCGCCAGTCTCAGGATCGTAGCCGGACACCCGTCCGCTCGCCAGTACGACCAGGTCTTTCCCATCGGCGTGGCTCCAGATCGTCGGCGTCGACCACCCGCTGCGATGCAAAGGGCGAGGTGTTTCCCAGGCAGTCTCACCGGTCGACTTCTGGACCGCGAGGATCCTGGATTGGCTTAGCTTGCTGTCCGGAAGGTTGGCGTTATTGTCGAGAACCAGGATCAGGAGATTCCCATACCCGATGGGGGATGTTGCCATCCCGTAGGAATTCTCGGGGGTGCGAATGGGCTTTGTCCATTGCTCTCGCCCGTCGTGGTCATAGCAGAGCAGGCCGTAGGAACCGAAGTAGACATAGACCTGCTGATTATCGGCCAGCGGCGTAGAGGCGGCCGGACTGCTCATCCTGTGCACCTTCTCCAACGGAACCGCGGGTGCCTCGCGGCGCCACGCGATCTTCCCGGACGCCCTGTCGAAGGCGAGCGTGACCAGGCGATCATCCTCAACCGCGGTCAACACTATCCGGCTCCCGGCAAGCACGGGCGAGGAGAGACCGGAGGGAACGAACGTCTTCCAGGCGATGTGGTCCGCAGTGAGCTTGACGGGTGGTCGGCACTCTCGGGCCACGCCCGAACCGTTGGGGCCCCGGAACTGATCCCAGGAGCCTCGGGAAGTCTGCGCATGGCTTGCCATCACGGTCAGGGCCAGGACCGGAAGAAGGGCGGCCGACATTCTCATGAAATAGTTCCCTCAATGCGTTGGCACTTCGCGGCGGTCCGGATCAGCGGCTCTCAATTCCGGCACTAGACCCTTGTCAAGCCCACCTCCGCACAATTCGCCCCACGGCCACCACACAGCCGCGCCCCCCCGTCGCCCTTGCCGGCAAGTGGGGAGTACCCCGATAGCGATCCTCTGAAAGAGATACGACATGTATGACTGCAGCACAACCGTCTGCCTCAACACCCGAGGCGGGAAACTCGACCCGAGGGCGGCCTGAAAGCCACCCGTCCTCAGCGTTCGGCCCCTCGGACCCCGAGCTTCGACTCGGTGCCGGCGATGAGGCGGCGGATGTTCGCGTGGTGGCGGATCAGGGCGAAGACGGCCACGAGGGCAAACAGCACCTTGTACGGCCATGGATCGAGGAAGATCGCGGCCAGAGTCGCCGCCGCGGCGGTGGCCAGCATCGATCCAACCGACGCATACCGCGTGACGGCCACGACGACAATCCACAGCCCGAAGCAGGTGAGCGCAATCCGCCAGTCCAGCAGCATACACGTGCCCAGGCTCGTGGCGATGCCCTTCCCGCCACGGAATGCCAGGAAGATGGACCAGTTGTGGCCGACGATGGCGAGGGCGGCGCCCAGGGCATTGAGGATAAGGGCACTCGTCGTCTCCAGGCCGGCATGGGCGCCCGCCAGGATGCACACGAGCACAGCGAGGCAGCCCTTCACGGCGTCGCCCAGCAGGCTGACCGCGCCCCACTTGAAGCCGAGGAGCCGCATGACATTCGTCGCGCCGATGTTGCCGCTCCCGTGCTGGCGCACGTCAACGCCCCGTGCCAGGCCGAGGAGCAGCCCCACAGGAACGGAGCCGAGCAGATAGGCCGCTATCAGCGGCAGTAGCCAGGTGACCACTTGCACGTGCGTTCGGAGCCCTCCCCCGTCCGGTGCTGCGTGGGTTCAGTCTTCGCCGTGGCGCGCGCGGCCACCTCGCCGCCGCCTCAGGTCCGGGTCTTCTTCCGCCGGCCCGAGCGCCGGCTGCGGGCCTGGCGCTCGCGGGCGCGGACGAACAGCTTCAGGGGCGTACCGACGAACCCGCAGTTCCGGCGCAGGAACCGGATCAAGTACCGCTCGTACGACCAGTGCATGAGCCCCGGATCGTTCACGAAGAGCACGATCGTGGGCGGCCTGGCCTTCACCTGCGTGGCGTAGTAGATGCGGAGCTGGCGGCCCTTGCGGCTCGGCGGATTGTGGCTGCTCACGGCCCGCAGGACCAGCCGGTTCAGCTCGCCGGTGCTGATGCGCCGGGCGTGCTCCTGGGCCGCCGCGTACGCCGCCGCGAGGGCGTCGTCGATCCCCGTACCCTTGAGGGCCGACGTGAAGACGATGGGCGCATAGTCCATGAACGAGAGCACGCCGCGGGCCGCGGTCTCGAAGTCGCGGCGCACGACCCGGTTCATCCGCCGCACGGAGGTCCTCCGCAGCCGGCCCTCGTCCTCCAGCTCCTCGGCGCGCTCGCGCACGCTGTCGCGGATGAGGTCCCACTTGTTCGCCACGATGACGCTCGCGGTGCCCGCCTCGTGGGCATAGCCGCCGATCTTGGCGTCCTGCTCCGCGACGCCCTCGGAGGCGTCGGTCACCAGCAGCGCCACGTCCGCGCGGTCGATGGCCCGCAGCGCCCGCACCACGCAGTAGTACTCCAGGGACTGCTTCACCCTCGCCTTGCGCCGCAGCCCGGCCGTGTCGATGAGCACGAAATCGCGATCCTGCCATCGCATGGCCACGTCGATGGCGTCGCGCGTCGTGCCAGGCAGCTCGCTCACGATCACGCGCTGCTGCCCCACGATGGCGTTCACCAGCGCCGACTTGCCCACGTTGGGGCGACCGACGACGGCGATGCGGATGGTGTCATCCTCCGCGCCCTCTTCGTCGGGCTCAGCCGGGGGCAGGGCGGCGACGAGGTCGTCGAGTAGGTCGTCCACGCCGATGTCGCGCAGGGCGGATATCTCGTGGGGCTGACCGAGGCGGAGGTCGAGGAAGCTCTCGCCGGACAGCTTCGGGCTCTCGAGCTTGTTGGCGGCGAGGAAGTACGGCTTGCCGGACTTGCGGACGAGGTCGGCGATGTCGTGATCCAGCGACGTGAGGCCCTCCTGGCCATCGACGAGGAAGATGAGCGCGTCGGCCTCCTGGATGGCGATCTCGGCGTGTTCGGTGACCTGGGCCAGGAGCGGGTCGGACTCGCCGCCGGCGATGCCGCCGGTGTCGATGGCGACGAACTCGCGCCCGTCGTGCTCGGCGGTCTCGTAGAGCCGGTCGCGGGTGACGCCGGGCACAGTCTCGACCACAGCCTGGCGGCGGCCCACCAGGCAGTTGAAGAGGGTGGACTTGCCCACATTGGTGCGTCCGACGATGGCAACGTGCGGCTTGCGGGGCACGGCTGATTCGCTCCCGTTGGAGGAGAGGGTACGTGGCTTCGGGCCTACGCCTGATGCAACGAACTGCGCTCCTGGAGCTTCTGGCGCACGATGGGAATGAGCCCACCGGCCTGGACGAGCTCGCCTCGCAATCGGCGTGTGTCGGGCACGTCCATTGCCCTTCGTGGCTATCTATACTCGACTTGCCGGCAAAGGGCAAGGCCGCGACGGCGCGTCGTTGGGGTGCTCAGGGGAGGCAAGGCCGCTTCGCGCAGGCGCCAGCTCCGGGCTCAGTACACCGCGGGAATGGGTAGTATGTCCCCGGAATCATAGCGGTGTCCCCGGAATCCCCCGGATCGACTACACGTGTACTACTCCCGACGTAGCGCGATCTCTGCAGGTGGGGGCCACACCCGGAGTGAATACGTCCGAACGACAAGCCTAGCGCAGTCGTGCCATCCCGCGCTCCGCTTTGTGGAGGAGTCGGTGTAGGTCGCTGTGGCCAAGCAGAGGTCAGTCCCGGCAGCGCCCCCAGCGAGAGGCAAGCGGGAGAGACCGGGAAGGCCCGAAGAGAGCGGAGAGCCGCCTTGGGAGAGGGGAGTCGCCATGATAGTACAGCAATTCTACGTGAAGGCCATTGCGCACAGCTCGTACCTGCTCGGCGGAACAGACACGTGCGCCATCGTGGATCCGCGACGGGATGTGCAGGTGTACCTTGATGCGGCCAAGGACATGCGTATGACCATCACGCACATCCTCGAGACGCACTTGCACGCGGACTTCGTCTCCGGGCACATGGACCTGGCCGAGGCCACCGGGGCCACAATCTATGCACCGAAGGCCGGCAAGTGCGCCTTCGAGCACGAGGCCGTGGCCGATGGCGACACCTTCGAGATCGAGGACATGGATCTGATGGTGCTGGAGACGCCGGGCCATACGCCGGAGCACGTCTCCTACGTGGTCACCGACCGAGCCCGAAGCGAGCAGCCCGCCGGGGTGTTCTGTGGAGACACGCTCTTCGTGGGCGATGTGGGGCGACCAGATCTGTTCCCGGGCATTGCCAAGGAGCTGGCATCGAAGCTGTTCGACAGCCTCCACGGGAAGTTGATGAAGCTGCCGGACTTCTGCGAGGTGTACCCCGCGCACGGGGCCGGGTCGCTCTGCGGCCGCGCGATGGGAGCCAAGAGAACCAGCACTATCGGGTACGAGAGGCAGTTCAATGGCGCGCTGCAGATCGGGGATCGGGAACAGTTCATCGCATCGCTCACAACGAACATGCCGCCAGCGCCGGACCACTTCAGCCGCTGCAGTGCGATCAACGCAAAGGGCCCAGCTCTCGTGCGGGATCTCCCGACACCTGCACCACTGGCGCCCGCCACCTTCAGGGAGCAGTCCGAGGCCGATGGCACCGTGGTCGTGGACATCCGCAGCTACGAGGCATTCGGCGGCCAGCACGTCCCGGGCGCCTGGCACATCGACTTCGGGGGCAATTTCGCCACCTTCGCCGGCTGGGTGCTGCCCGAGGGGGCGACCATCCTGTTGGTGACTGAGGACGGCGCGGAACGGGCGCAGGAGGCTGCCATGTGGCTGCGACGGGTGGGGCTGGACAACGTGGAGGGGTTCCTGGACGGCGGCATGTTCGCGTGGTCCAATGCGGGACTGCCGGTGGGGCACGTTGCGCCACTGTCCGCCGAGGAGCTCCACGAGCGGATCACTGGTCAAGCGCCCGTTACGCTCCTTGATGTCCGGACCCCTGCGGAACATGAGGGCCAGCACATCGACGGGTCGGCGAACATCCCCGCTCCTGATCTGCGGGAGCGCCACACGGAGTTGGATCCCGGGGGGGCCGTGGTGATCATCTGCAACACTGGCCATCGGTCCAGTCTGGCCGCGAGCATCCTGAAGCAGCATGGCTTTACGAATGTGTCCAACGTCGCAGGCGGCATGATGGGATACAGCGCGGCCGGGTACGCCAAGGAGTGCCCCATTTGCGTGCTGCCGCACGGGCCGCGGTTCGTCGGGAAGGACGCCGACTGAGAATCGGGGAGCACACCGCGACGCCTCGGCCGAAGCTCTGGCCGGCTGCGCGGCCGGGGCTGGGGCGCGGCAGGCCATGGCGTGCTCTCACACACCACGCGCGAGGAGGTGTCCACATTGGAGTTCCTTACAGCAGAGCGCTGGTCGCCATACGTGGTTGGCGCCGGGATCGGGCTGCTGAGCTGCGTAGCTTTTCTGCTCTCAGACAAGGCGATTGGCTGCTCGACGGCGTTTGCGCGCACCAGCGGGATGATCGAACGGCTGGTCCGTGGTGCGAAAGTGCTGGACAAGGCGTACTACAAGAAGTTCGTGCCGACGGTGGACTGGGAGTGGATGCTGGTGGTCGGCGTGTTCGTGGGGGCGTTCGTCTCCGCGAAGCTCTCGGGCGGCTTCGGCGCGGAGTGGGTGCCCGACAAGTGGGCTGCAGCGTTCGGCACCGCGCCAGTTGCCCGATGGGCGGTGGCCCTGGTTGGCGGGATTCTGATGGGCTTCGGCGCCCGGTGGGCAGGCGGCTGCACGAGCGGCCATGGGATCAGCGGGACGCTGCAGCTCGCGGTGAGCGGCTGGGTCGCCGTGGTGGGGTTCTTCGTCGGCGGAATCGCATCGGCAATGCTGATCTATCACGTCATCGCCGGCGGGGGAGCGTGATCCCACGATGCTCAAGGGACTACACGGCAATCACGGCACGCAGTTGGGGATCGGCCTTTTCATCGGCCTGTGTTTCGGATTCCTGCTGCACAAGGGCGGTGCCACGCACTACGACGTCATAATCGGGCAGTTGCTGTTCACGGACTTCACGGTCATCAAGATCATGATGTCGGCTGCGGCGACCGGCATGATCGGGGTGCACCTCCTCCGGAGCCTTGGAATCGCGCAACTGCACCCCAAGCCCGGTTCGGCTGGCTCGACGCTGGTGGGCGGTCTCATCTTCGGGGTGGGCTTTGGTGTGTTGGGCTACTGCCCGGGCACCGTCGTCGGTGCAGTGGGCCGCGGGGCCCTCGACGCCCTATGTGGTGGCGTGGTAGGCATGCTCATCGGCGCCGGTCTTCTCGCGGCGCTCTACCCAAGGCTCGAGGCTGGGATCTTCACGAAGGGCGACTTCGGCGAGCTGACCTTCCCGCAGCTTCTGCAGGTCAATGCCTGGATCGTGGCGGCTCCCTTTGCGGCCGGCATCGGAGCATTCCTGTGGTGGCTTGACAAGGCGGCGCCGTAGAGCCGCACATCCCGGCCTGCAATGGCGCTCGCAGTCCTGCGATCGGAGAACCTGTGCTCGAGCGCGTAGTTCCAGCACTGCGTTGGCTCCGGAGGTATCCGCGAGCCGACCTCCGTGGCGACCTCTCGGCCGGCATCACCGTCGGTGTTATGCTCGTGCCGCAGGCAATGGCCTATGCCATGCTCGCCGGCCTGCCGCCCGTCATCGGCCTCTACGCTTCCACCTTCCCCCTCATCGTCTACGCTCTCTTCGGCTCCTCACGACACTTGGC
>JASFTE010000216.1:0-7627 GCA_050114035.1 Armatimonadota bacterium
AGAGCTATGGCTATCACAGTGCCCTCCGTTTCACCTCAGCGTCGCCACACGCAGGATAGGTAGGGCACTTGAGAGACGTGTTAGAGGCGGGCGAGAACCAGAGCGGGATTGCGGCACGCCCGAGGGGGGATCAGATGGCGGGAATGTGGATCCTGAAGGTGCTCCCTTTGCCGGGCGTGCTCTCCACGCCGACCGTTCCATGGTGCGACTGCGCGATGTGCTTGACGATGGCCAGGCCCAGCCCCGTGCCGCCGCTGCCCCGGTCGCGCCCCTTCCCGATGCGGTAGAAGCGCTCGAAGAGCCGGTCCAGGTGCTCCGCCTCGACCCCGGGGCCTTCGTCGCTGACGCAGACGACGATCTCGTCGCCTTCCCGCCGGGCATCTACCCGCACCGCGGTGTCCGGTGGGCTGTAGCGAACGGCGTTGTCCACAAGGTTGAAGACCGCCTGCTCGAACAGGGGCGGGTTGATCTGAGCGCGCAGTTCGCCCGGGCACTCAACGGTGAGCCGTATGCCCTTCTCCTCGGCATCGGGTCGGGCCAGCTCCGCGGCCGACTCCAGGACGGCCCCCACGGCCTCCGGCTGCAGGGCGATCTCCCCGCGCTCGGCCTCCCGCTCCGCCCGGGAGAGGGTCAGCAAGTCGTTGAACAGCTCCTGCAGCCGATCGGCCTGCCTGTCGATGATCCCCAGGAAACGCTCGCGCTCCTCGGGGCTGTGCGGGCCATGCTCCAGGAGCGTCTCGGCGAAGCCTTTGATCGCCGTGATCGGCGTCCTGAGTTCGTGCGAGACGTTGGCCACGAACTCGCGCCGGATGTTCTCCAGGCGGCGCAGGCGCGTCACGTCGTTCACCACGATCAGAGTGCCGACAGGAATACCGTCGGCACCCAGCAGGGGCGTTGCGCGCGCCTGCAGGTGTCGCTCGCTCTTCTCCATCGGCACAGTGAGATCGCCCTCGAGGGGTTCATCGGTGTCCAGCGCCTCCCCCACAAAGGCCTGGAGGCCGGGGTTTCGCACCACCTCCTGGATGCTTCGTCCAACGGCCGCCGCGGCGTCACAACTGAGCAGCTCGGCCGCGGAGGCATTGATGCGGAGCACGTGCTGGTCCTCGTCCAGTGCCAGCACGCCTTCGGTCATGCTGCCCAACACCGCTTCCAGCTCGTTCCGCTGCTGGATGACGGTGCGGATCCGGTCATGCAGGCGGGAAGCCATCACGTTCATGGCTTCCCCGAGCGAGGCGATTTCGCGGGTGTTCGCCACGGGGACCTTGTGGTCCAGATCGCCCTGCGCGAAGCGCCGGGCCCCCCGCTGCAGGTCCGCCAACGGGCCCGTGACCCGCCGGGCGGCAAACACGCTGAGAGCGACGGCGACCAGGGCGATCGCCGCCGCCGCGACAACAATGTCACCGTATATGGGGCTCAGAGTCTCCGCCAGGCCCTTCAGCGGCAGCGACGTACGCACAACGCCCGCTAGCCGACCCTCAATCTCCACCGGCACGGCCACGTACATCATCTCGCGCTGCAGTGTGCGACTCCGGCGCACGGACGCGCCCGTCTCACCAACCAGGGCCCGGCGTATCTCCGGGCGGCGGGAATGGTCGTCCATCCGCGCGGGGTCTTCCTCGGAGTCACCCACCACCGTGCCGTCCGGCAGGATGAGGGTGAAGCGGGCGTGTCCCCGGCGAGCCAGCTCGCCGCACAGGGCGTCCATGCCGGCCGTCTCGCCCGACTGCAGGAGCTGGCGAACCTTCATCTCGGCCAGCTCGGCACGGGCCTCCAGGTGGGATCGCGTCTGCCCGCGGTGGAACCGGTGCAGCGTGTGGGAGGCGTAAAGGCTGAGAGCTGCCAGAACGCCGAGGGTGATGAGAAGGTAGGAGAGAAAGAGCTGCCAGAACAGGGACTGTCTGCGCACAGGCTACTCCTTGAAGCGGTACCCCACGCCCCTGACCGTCTCTATGTAATCGGCCGCTTCCCCGAGTTTCTTCCGGAGGGTGGCGATGTGGAAATCCACCGATCTGTCGGTCACCGGGTAGCCGGTGCCCCGCACCGAGTCGATGATCTGGTTGCGCGTGAACACCCACCCCGGTCGCCGCGCCAGCAGATGCAGGATCCGGAACTCAGTGAACGTGAGATCTACGGGCTCATCGCCGACGAGCACTTCGTGCCGGCCGGGATGGATCAGCATGTCGTGCACCTTCACCGGGTCGGACTCCCCCGCCACCTCGCGCCCTTTACGACGCAGAACCGCTCGAATGCGGGCTATCAGCACTCTCGGGCTGAAAGGCTTGGTGACGTAGTCGTCGGCGCCCAGCTCCAGGCCGGCCACGATGTCGGCCTCCTCCCCTTTGGCGGTCAGCATGACGACCGGGATATTGGCTGTGCCCGGATCGGCCTTGAGTCTCCGGCACACTTCCAGGCCGTCCACGCCCGGCAGGAGAAGGTCCAGGACCACCAGGTCCGGGCGGCGCGAGCTTGCGGCGGCCAGCGCCTTCTCGCCCGCCGCCGCGCACGTCACCCCGTAGCCCTCTCGCTCCAGGTTGTGACGGACCAACTCCCGGATGTCCGCTTCGTCGTCAACCACAAGTATGTGCTCATTCGCCATTGCCGTAGCCCCCGGACCAGGTGCACACGGAGAGCCCACTCTATTGTCGCCTCTCAGATTAGCTTCGCGTTAGGACGATACGATATCCGCGCGTGCGGGCCCTTAGAGCCGAACGCTCCATGTCGAGAGGCTGCACCGGCCGACTAACGTGCGCACACCCGCCCGGTACGGGCCGCTTAGTGTCCCGCGCATGCCCGGCACGGCTCGACGACGAGGCCACAGTGGAGGCAGACGTGCGCCTCCGAATGGAGCGCCGCGAACCCGTCCCACACCTCGTATCTGCTGCCGCACTCGGGGCAGATTCCCTCGTCACAGTCCATGTCCTCGATGGCGACCACCGTCGTCTCTGCGCCGCATTCCGGACAGATCACCGTCGCCCCGGTATCCGCACGGGCCCCCACGGCCTCGCAACCGGTGGCAAAGAGAACCACTGACGCCCCCAGAACCAGAAGACCTACCGCAAGACTCAGCGCTGCACGCATCGCCTCGCTCCCCTCGTAAGAGAACCCCAATCGACCAGTACTCCCTCCCATACCTGGCACCATGATACACGTTCTTGGCGGCAGCGTCACCTGCGGGCGTCGCCCCGCGTCAGAGCTCGACCGGTTCTCCGGTACTCACCGACTCGTAGCCGGCCAGTATCGCGGCCAGCGACTGCCGTTCGCCCTCGCCGCCGGTCGCCGGGCGGCGCTCCTCGGCCACCGCAGCGAGGAACTCCTCCATCTGGCGCACGAAGCTGCCGGGCGCTCCACTCCGCTCGTCGGTGCCGCATTCCACCCTCTGCGGCTCGCGGCCCTCGCCGAAGATGGCAAGTTCCCGCCCCTTGCGCCAGTCCACCTGCAGCGTGCCCTCGCTGCCGTAGAGCACGAGTTCCCCGAACCGCCCGTACCCGTGGAGTTCGGCGCTGACGGTCATCGTCGCCGTGGGCCCGGACTCGAAGTCTACCAGAGCTACGATGGTGGCCTCCAGGGGGCTCCGGAAGTCGTCCGACCGCACAGAGCGGGCGTCAATCCGGCGCACCTCCCCCAGTAGCATGCGGGCGAGGGACATCGTGTGTATGCCGTTCAGCATCCAGATCCCGCCGCCGCACACGTCGGGGTCGGCAAGCCAGGCGCGTCGGCCGGGATAGCAGTAGGTCTTGCGTCCGCGACCGATGAAGTCTATGCGCCCGCTCAACGGCTCCCCAATCTCGCCCTGTTCCAGGGCGTTCCGTACGGCCATCGGCTGTCGCTCGTATCGCACGGACTCGCCCACCATCAGGGCGACGCCCGCCGCTTCGCACGCGGCGATCATGGCGTCAGCGTCCGCCAGGGTCAGAGCCATGGGCTTCTCGACCAGGACATGCCGACCGGCTGCTGCAGCCTGCTCGGTCCCCGCGCGATGCACGTGGTGGGGCGTGGCCAGAACGACGCCCTCCGCCTCGGGATATGCCTCCAGTGCGTCGGCCAGGTCCGTGTGCGTCGCACGGATGTCCCACTGTTCCGCCTTCTCAGCCAGGTGTTCGGCGTCGGTGTCCACCAGGGCGGCAACCTGCACGTCCCGGCCATCGAGCGCCAGAGCGCGGATGGCCTGCACGTGGCGCTCTCCCGCCCAGCCGGCTCCCGCGACGATGAGTTGCATGGGCTGTGCTCCTTCGGGCTAAGGTCTGGCCTGGCGAAGTCACGGTGCTTCTGTCTCTTTAGGGAATGCGCACGGCCAACGCAAGGAGAAGGGGTCGGGCCGGCGCGCTTGACATCCGGAGCCTGAGGGCGGACACTTCCCTCGCGGCCCATTCCCGGGCTGCACCTGTCACGGCGCGACCGGGAGTTACACCCGCGGCACGAAGGGACATCCATGTCAACGATCGAGCAGTACGGCCGGTTCATCGACGAGGAAGAATGCTTCGAGCTGAGAACGAGTGATCCGCCCCGCAAGTGGACCAACGTCCACTACAACAAGGTCGGCGACGACGAGATCTACGTCGAATTCACCAACATCGGAGACGGGACGACGTACGTCCGGGACCGGCTCGGACGGCGTTGCGTGCTGGTCGGCTGGGACTGCAGCTACGTCTACGTCCGCGACGAGGACAGCGGGACGGTCTTCTGCCCCGCCGGTGCCCCCGCGCCGCAGGAGGTCGAGGACTACTCCTGCCGCTACTGGGCGGCCAAGACGGAGATATCCGGCACGTGCGAGGGCCTGCGGGCCACGCAGCGGGTGTTCGTGCCGCGCGACTACCCCATCGAGGTATGGACGGTCACCATCGAGAACCTGACCGACCGCCCGCGTCGCCTCTCGGTGTTCGCCTACGCCATGTTCCAGCTCAACGGCTGCGACGAGGAGGGCAACGGAGTGGGCAAGGACAACTACGCGGAGGTCTTGCCCGAGATCGGCGGCGTGCTCGTGACCAACCGCAACCGACTGGCCCCGACGGACCGTTTCAAGGGCTACCTGGTTGCGTTGACGGACTTCCAGGCGGGCGACGGCTACAGGGACCACTTCCTGCGCAACGAGTTCGCGGTCGGAACCCCGCGCATCCTGTGGGGATACGATTGCGAGGACAAGCCGGGCTACGGTCCCGACTGCGCCGCGGCCGTGCAGACGACCCTCACCGTCCCGCCCGGGGCCACCGGGCGGGAGGATTTTCTCCTGGGACAGGCGGCTTCTGCTGACGAGGTGAAGAAGCTGCGCGCCGAGCTGAGCCCGGAGGAACTGGACCGGATGTGCGCGGAGCAGATGCGCATCGAGCGGGAGCGCGCGCGGGCGTTCCGCATCGAGACGGGGCACCCGAACATCGACGCCCTGATGAACCACTTCGTCAAGAAGCAGTTCTACCTTTACCTGATCAACAAGAGCGGCTTCCGCGACAACCTCCAGGTGGACTGCGCCCTGGCGATGAGCGACTACGAGGTGGCCGAGCGGAACTTCCTCCGCGCCCTCTCTTCCCAGTACCCGGAGGGCACGGTTCCGCACAGCTTCCGGCCGATCAACCGGTTGCAGTATTCCGACAAGCCGACCTGGATCTTTATGACGACGGCGGAGCTGATCAAAGAGAGCGGGGACTTCTCCCTGCTCGAACGGGTGGTGCCGTACTTCGAGAGCGACGAGGAGGGAACCGTCTGGGACCACGCCCTGCGGGCCATGCGCTTCCTGGCCGACGACCTGGGCAGGCACGGGCTGTGTGACCAGCACCACGCCGATTGGAACGACGGCCTGGAGGCAACGCCGGAGACCGGCGAGCGCGAGAGCGTGATGGTCACCCAGCAGTTCTGCTACGGGCTGCGCGAGATGGAGGAGCTGGCCCGGCGCACCGGCGACGGAGAGGTCGAACGGGAAGCAAGGGCGCTCTACGAGCAGTTCGCGCAGCGCCTCAATGAGGTGGCCTGGGACGGCGAATGGTACGTGCGCACGATCTGCGAGGACGGCTACCGCATCGGCTCCCGACGGAACAAGGAGGGCCAGATCTTCCTCAACCCCCAGAGCTGGGCGGTGCTGAGCGGGGTCGCCTCCGAGGAGCGGGCGGATTTGTGCATGAGGAAGGTGGACGAGATGCTGGAGCTGGACATCGGCTACCGCATCTGTGCGCCTCCATTCAGCGAGTACGACCCACGCGTCGGCCGAATGTCCAATACCATGCCGGGCTCCAACGAGAACGGCGGCTGCTACAACCACGCGGCCGGCTTCAAGGGCGTGGCCGACTGCGTGCTGGGACGGCCGGAGAAAGCCTGGGCGACGTTCCGGAAGATCGCCCCCGACAACCCGGAGAACCCCGTCGCCGTCTCCGGCGTGGAGCCCTTCTGCTTCACCAATACGTACTCGGGAGTGGAGTACGTCTACGGGAAGGCAGGCCTGCCCTGGCGCACCGGAACGGCGGCCTGGTTCGCCCGGTTGCTGATCGAATGGATACTCGGCGCGCGGCGCAGCTACGACGGCCTGCTCGTCGACCCCTGCCTGACGCACACCATCCCGAAGGCCCGTGTGACGCGCCACTTCCGCGGTGCGCGGTACGACATCGAACTCGACAACTCCGCCGGCCGATGCACCGGCGTTACGTCCATCGTGGTGGACGGCCAGAGCATCGAGGGCAACGTCCTGCCGGTGTTCGAAGACGGCACGCACCGTGTGGAAGTCGTCATCTGAGGCGGCCCGCAGAAGGGAGAAACGCAGTGTATTCGTCCACCATGGAACGAGACGACAAGCCTCGCAGCGGCATCGCCCTGGGCGGAATCGGGGCCGGATCCTTCGAGCTGCGACAGGACGGAATCTTGCGGAACTGGAGCATCTTCAATAACTACCCCCTGGGGACCGGCGAACCCCTCGACTGGCGCGAAGACTCCATGCTGTTCTTCGTCGTCCGATGGGAGGTGGAGGGCGAATACCCCGGGATGCGGATACTCCAGGTGACCGAGGGCTACAAGGTCGGCGCCATCCAGAACCACTACTACGAGTTCCCGTGGCTGACCGGCGTGGACCGGATCGAATACGAGGGCCGGTTCCCCTTCGTCAACATGCGATTCTCCGACGAGCAGATGCCGCTGGACATAGAACTGGAGGCGTTCAGCCCGTTCATCCCCCACGACGTGAAGAACTCCTCGCTGCCGGCGGCCATATTCAACTTCACGGTCACCTCGCGAAGCGAGAAGCCCGTCCACCTCATGCTCATGGCCTCCATGCGCAACGCCGTGGGGTACGACGTGGAAGACAAGTACCACCTCAGCAACGTCCTCCAGCGGGAGGACCACAGGCTGTTCGAAGTGACAGAAGGCGGCATGGATGAGAGCCACAGCTCGTTCGGTGCGCAGGTCCTGGCCTCCCTCGCGCCGGACTCCACGTACTACACCGGCTGGGAGGTCCATCACCCCTACTACGAGTACGTGATACGCCACCGCGAGCTGCCCGACTACGACGACACCGGCGGCAGGAACGCCGAAGACCCCGATACGGGCGAGCTGAAGGCGCTCTACAACTGGTACGGCAGCATTGCCGTGTCGCGACGCCTGGAGAACCAAGAGAGCCTGGACCACACCTTCGTGAAGAGCTGGCACTTCCCGA
>JASFTE010000217.1:0-7613 GCA_050114035.1 Armatimonadota bacterium
GGCGAGAAGGAGAAGAGACACCAATGAAGTGGATGCTTGCATGGCTGGCGACGGCATGGGTCTGCCTCGGGCTCCATGGAGCGCAGGCACAGGATATGGCCGGCGCCGCAACAGCGATGCTCGAGGCGTCCGGAGTCAAGGGAGGGATCGTCGTGCACCTTGGCTGCGGCGATGGGAAGCTCACGGCCGCGCTGCGTGTGAACGACCGCTATGTCGTGCACGGCCTGGACGGCGATGCGCGGAAGATCGCGCAGGCGCGGGAGCACATCCGGTCGCTGGGTCTGTATGGGGACGTGTCCGTCGAGCAGTGGCGGAAGTCCTATCTCCCGTACGGCGACAACCTGGTCAACCTCGTGGTGTGCGAGAGGCGCGGCCGGGTGAAGATGAACGAGGTGCAGCGGATACTGGCGCCCGACGGCGTCGCCTACATCAAGGCCGGTCGCACGTGGACCAAGACGGTCAAGCCGCGCCCTGACGACATCGACGAGTGGTCGCATTTCCTGCACGACGCGGGCAACAACGCCGTGGCAAGTGACGCGGTGGTGGGGCCGCCGCGGACGCTGCAGTGGATAGCCGGGCCGCTCTGGCTGCGCAGCCACGAGACGCCCTCGGGGCACCAGGCGCAGGTGGCGGCAGGGGGGCGGCTGTTCTACATCCTGGACGAGGGGCTCATCGGGATCACGGACGAGCGGCTGCCGGACAGGTGGTCCCTCGTGTGCCGCGACGCGTTCAATGGAGTGCTGCTGTGGAAGCGTTCTATCGACCCGTGGGGGTGGCGGGAGTGGGCCCGGGAGAGATGGGAGGGGAAGGAGTGGACGCTGCTGCGGGCGGGGCGCACGAATGTCCCGAACGAGAACCAGCGTCGCCTGGTGGCGGATGGGGATCGGCTGTATGCGACCATCGGATTTCGGGGTCCCCTGTCGATTCTCGACGCGGCGACCGGCGAGACGATCGCCGCGGTGGAAGGCACGGAGGGGGCAGTCGAGGTTCTCGCCAGTGACGGTGTTGTGCTGGCCCACGTGAAGGACTTGCCGTCGGACGCCGAGCGGCGCAGGGGCGAGGGAGTGGAGCGATCGCCCGTGCTGGTGGTGGCACAGGGCGAGACGGGGGAGGTGCTGTGGACGCAGGAAGCCCCTGGGATCAGGTCCATGCAACTGGCGATTGACGATGGACGGGTGGTGTTCCAGACCGGTCAGGAGCTGGTCAGCCTCCGTCTGCGCGATGGTGAGGAATTGTGGCGGGTCGAGCCGGAGGCGAAGGGGGGAGCGACGCTTGTGGCGAGTGACGGGGTGGTGCTGATCAAGGCGGGGTCGGCAGTAGAGGCCCACGACGCTGCGAGCGGGGAGTTCCTGTGGAGCAAGAAGACGTATCGGGACAACGGGTCGGCGGGCGTGGATCTGTTCGTGGCCAACGGGCTCGTATGGCCGGGGATGCTGGCGGTGGACGAGGCGCTCAAACCGGGCCGGCGCAACGCGTGGGCCATGGCCATTGGGCTCGATCCGCGCACCGGGGAGGAGAAGGAGCGGATCGTGGCGCCTGATCTCCGCAGCTTCGAGCATCACCACCGCTGCTACCGGAACAAGGCCACGGACCGCTACATGATCGCGGCCATGGAGGGCGCGGAGTTCATGGATCTGCAGGCTGACAACCACTCGCAGAACAACTGGCTCCGCGGCTCGTGCAGGCTCGGTGTGATGCCGTGCAACGGGATGCTGTACGTTCCGCCCGACCAGTGCTTCTGCCACCCCGGGTCAAAGCTGCTTGGCTACGCCGCGATCGGGCCGGCACCGGCCACGCAACAGAGGGATGTCCCGGACGGGCGGCGCCTGACGAAGGGCCCGGCGTTTGGGTCGATTCGCGGTGCGGGGTCCCGATCCGCAAGTCAACAATCAACGGACTGGCCGACCTACCGTCACGATGCCGCGAGGAGTGGCTCGGTGGACTCGGTCGTGGCGACGGCGGTGGCGCGGGCGTGGCGGGAGGAACTGGGCGGACGGCTCACTGCTCCGGTGGCGACGAACGGGAAGGTATACGTGGCTGCACAGGACGCCCACACGGTACATGCGCTTGACGCGAAGAGCGGTGCTCGGCTGTGGGAGTACACGGCGGGGGGGCGCATTGACTCTCCCCCAACCATATACAACGGCCTCGTGCTGTTTGGCTCGAGGGATGGGCGCGTGTATTGTCTGCGCGAGTCCGACGGGGCCCTGGTATGGCGGTTCCTGGCCGCGCCGCGGGACCGGCGGATCGGGTACTTCGGCCAGGTGGAGTCCACGTGGCCGGTGCACGGGAGCGTGCTGGTGAGCGACGGCGTGGCGTACTTCGGGGCGGGGCGTTCGACGTATCTTGACGGGGGCGTACGCCTCTATGGTGTGGATCCCGCCACCGGGAAGATCCTCCACAAGGGGCTCCTGGAGGGGCCGCATCCGACGGGTGAGGGCCAGCGCGACTACTCGTTCTACACGCTGGGCGCGAACTCGGACGTCCTCGTGGCCGAGGGCGGTCACATCTATATGCGCCAGAAGAAAGTGACTCGGGCGTTGGAGGAAGTGAAGCCCGAGGTCCTGTCAACCAAGGGCGAGGCGGACGTGGGACTGCACATCTTCTCGACCGCCGGGCTCCTGGACGGGTCGTGGTACAACCGGACCTTCTGGATGTACTCGAAGCGGTGGCCCGGCTTCCAGCTCGCCAACCAGGCGCCGAAGACGGGGCAGTTGCTCGTGGTGGGCGACGAGGCCACCTATGCGGTGAGGGTGTTCTATCGGAGGAACGTCCACAGCCCGATGTTCTTCCCGGGCAAGGAAGGGTACCTGCTCTTTGCCGACAAGAACACGAATGAGCCGCAGATCGTCGGCGAGGAGGGGGCCCGGACGCCGGTGGAATGGCTGCCGCAGTCCGAGTACAGTCGGGGCGGCGGCAGAGGCATGAGGGCGCTGGACAGTGAGGCCTTTGGGCTGGACAAGATGATCGGCTACACGCGGGCGGAGCCGCCGCTGTGGGCCCGATGGCTCCCGGTTCGCATACGGGCGATGGCCAAGGCCGGGGATGTTCTGTTTGTGGCCGGTCCGCCGGACGTCTTCGACCCGCGGGATCCGTATGCCGTCTTCGAGGGGCGTAGAGGCGCGCGCCTGGCGGCGGTCTCCGCCCGGGACGGCGACAAGTTGGCCGAGATCGAGCTGGATTCGCCTCCCGTCTTCGACGGAATGATCGCGGCCGACGGTCGTTTGTTTGTGTCACTGACGGACGGAAGCATAGTCTGTCTCGGTGGACGCAGCACATCCGCGTAGCCGCGCGCGCCTGGGGGGTGGGGCGGCGAGTCACTGCGTCCCGGCCGAGAACGGTCTCGGCTCCGCATCCCACTGCATGAACTCGAACACGGCCCCGTCCTCGTGTATGAAGGCCACGGTCAGGTCGTCCATGGGGCGGAATGGGCCGAGGATGACGTTCTTGCCGTCTATCTCCCGCTCAAGGTCATCCGTGGTGAAGGCGACGTGCGGGAGCTCGCGGATCGGCCCGGTTGCCGGCGAGTCGGGCTCGTAGCGCAGGTACTCGATCCGGTGCGGATGTCCGTCGGGATCGGTTATCCAGACCTTGGTATCCTCGACATAGATCTCCCCCGGGCGCTTCTCGTCGGTCGGTACGCCCACGTGATGGAACTGACGCATAGGAGGCTCCTCCCTGAACTGGTGACAGTCAGCTGTTTGGTGACCCACTTCGCCTTGTGATGGCGGTGAATGCCATGGTGAGGATGGGGTAGCTGAGCATGAGGGCGCCGACGCAGATGCTCGTGTCGTTTACCAGGGAGCCGATGATGCCGCCGACGGCGAGGGTGGCGGCCGCCATCCTGAGGGGGGGATGTGCCTCCCAGGCACTGCGCAGCGCTGCCGGCGGTCGGAAAGCGGCATACACCAGGAAGGCGAACCACGCGACGAGCACCACGCTCCATGGTGTGTACAGCAGGATCGAGACGCCGGCGGCGAGCTTGCGACTGGCGATCTGCCAGATCGCGGCAGGGCCGCCGCTGAACACGTGGCGGGCCGCGCGCGCCATGTGGGTTTCGGGTTCGCCCCGTGCCAGCAGGTCCATGAGAATGAAGGCCCCGAGCACGGCGACGACGGCCGCGGCGATGAGTCCGATGGCCAGACTCCGCTTCCGCGGGTTCGCCAGCATGAGGAGCCATGTCCCGTACAGGACAACGGCAGTAATCGCGCCCCCCGTGTTTGCTCCGAGCCTCGGATGCCCGGCGGTGAGTGTGAGCAGCAGACCGCAGAGTGCAGGAAGGACGAGTCGCGAGGGCCGCTTCCCGCCGCGGAGCCCCGCCGTCGTGGCGAAGGCCACAATCGAGGCGCCGAGCAGCAGAGCGATGCCCTGGTTACCGAGGCCGTAGAAGCGGGCGCCGGTGACCGGAGAGGCCCCGTAGAGCGAAGCAAGCTGCAGCCGTGCGTCGCAGCCCCACACGTCCACGATGAGAACGAACACCTGCAGCCAGCAGAGCAGCCGGATGGGCGCAAGATCCTCCCAGCGCAGGAACGCACTCGCGGCGGACAGCATGACGGCGCCCGCCATCACGACCCCGACGATCTGCACCCCCGTGAGTCCGACGGGTGCGAGAAGGGCGAGAGTGCCCGTGATAGGCATGGCGAATATGAGAAGCTGGAACGTCGCGATGGGTGCGCGCCCCCACCGCAGGGCAGTGGGCGCAAGACGGCCCGGGCACAGGATCGCCAGCAGCGCGGCACACACGGCTCCGAACACGTGCGCCGGAACGAAGACGTGTCGGGCGCGAACCGTGTGGTAAGTACGCGTCTCGGCGTCCACGAGTCGCGCCACGCGCGCCGACGCCTCAGGGGGCACTCCCCGCACCTCGGCAGGCCACGCCGGGCGCCCGGCGAGCGACGCAGGGGAGGGAAGGCCGAAGTAGCTGAGGACGGTCGGGGCGATGTCCATGGCCGCGATGATCCCCGGGCGGCGAGTGGTGCCTGACGTCACGTACCCGGCAGACCAATTCGGGCCACTGACGATAGCCGGGGTCATCCACCGGAACCGCGTCAGACTCGGAGCGGGGGAGAGGACGACGAGGAGCCACTGACTGTCGAGCCTCGGCAGGATCTGCCCCAGGCAGTAGTCCGCCCGCTCCAGGGCGGTGAGCTTCCGGTCGCGCTCGTAGGACTCGGGCTGGAGCGGATCCCTTGCCGAGAACGCGGCGCGCACGGTGTCTCCCGACTCAATGACAATGAGGTCAGACGTCGGTAGGCACTCCGCCAGCCTCCCCACCAGGGCAAGCACATCGGTCTGAACGGGGACGGCACCATCCGGGTCCGCTCTGAGCAGGCCGAACCCAACGTCGCCGGAGTCCACGATGCCCCGGCCGTCCATGGCGATGGTCACGGCCGCTCTGCCGGGTCGGAGCTGCACCTCCCCGCGGTCCGCGTTGCCGAGCACGGCCGTTCGCAGGCCTGCCGCGTGCAGCGCCTCCCCCAGCGCCCCAACTTCCACGCGGTGCCGCAGGCGCGCGTTGTCGCGCTGCAGCTCCCCCGCCCACGGATTCACAATCTGGCCGGGGAGCGCATACGGGGGGAGCGGCCGCTCGGGGACGGGGCCCGCGCCCGGGGGCACGTTGTAGCTCCGCTCGGGGCGGCCGGCGGGCGCCCGCGCCCGGCTGCCGGCGCCGATGGACACGTAAGCCCTCTCCCGGCTCACAGGGGGCGCGGTCCAGCAGCTCATTGAGGCGATGCCGCCGCGCTCCACGAGGCTGTCGATCGTCGGCGTGGGCGCCTCGGCGATGTCCTGCCAGGTGATCTGGTCGATCACGAAGATGATGGCCTTCTTCGTTGGGGCCGCTGCATGGGCCGGCGCGCAGACGCCGGGCCACATGGCGAGCAGAGCGAGGAACGCCGCTGGCGTGGCTGACAGAACGGGGCGCATTATTCTCAGGAGTCGGCGCACGGCAGCCGCCTCGGACGTGCTGGTGGCCCTATTCGGGAGTTGCTCCCTCTCGGATCACTTCCTGGTACGCGGCCTCCGTCGCCTCCAGCATCCTCTCCAGGGAGAAGTTCTCGGCAACGTACTGCAGCCCCGGCCGGAGGGTGTACAGGTCCTTCTGCTCACGGCGCCGCAGCCAGTCGTCCCCTTCCGTGAGCTCGTACGCGCGCTCCGACACCAGGGCCCGGACGGGCCGCCCCCCCTCGACGCTGACGTAGTCGGCCGGCGCGTTCTCGTCCTCGTCCGGGGGCAGCCGGGACAGGATCACCTTGAGCTGGCGCACGATGGCATCCGGGTCATCCGGGGCCACCAGGTGGGTATCCGGCGCATCGGCGAGCATCTCGCGCAGACCGCCGACGTCCGCCGCCACGACACACACGCCCATGGCGAGCGCTTCGAGCGCGATGAGCCCCGCGCCCTCCGTCAGAGCCGGTATCACGAGGACATCTACCACGGAGAGCACGGCGGGGATGTCCTCCCGGTGCCCGGCGAATACCGTGCTGCCGGTCAGCCGCAGCTGGTGCGTGAGCTCCTCGAGCTCCTGCCGCTGCTCCCCGCGCCCCACGATGAGGTAGTCCACGTTCGCGACGACCTCCGAGAGTCCGGCCGCGGCCCTCAGGAACGTATCCACTCTCGTCTCCGGCGTCAGCGAGCCGGCGATGGCGATGACCACGGCCGCGGGGTTCAGGCCCAGCACCTGCTTCATGACCCCCGGATCGACCTCGATGCCGTACTCCCCCGGATCGACGCCCGGGTATATGGTCGTGCACTTGTCGCCGGCACGCCGCAGTATCTGCTCGAGCGCCTCGGCGACGGCGTGCGATGTAACGATCAGCTTGTCGGCCGACCCGAGGAGCCCCCGGTAGCGCCGGCGCATCCCGAGGCGTGCGAAGAAGCCTCCCTCGGCCGGCCGAGGCGCGGTGTGGGCCGTGCACACCAACGCCGGCCGGGGCTGAATGCGCCTCAGCGCCGTCGAGGCGATGAAGCCCGCGTGGTAGCCATGCGCGTGCAGCAGCGCCGCACGCTGCGATGTGGCCAGGCGCGAGAGCCGATCGGCCGCCGCCGCCATCTCCCGCGAGTCCGTGGAGCTGGGGAAGCCGATGTTGGACCAGCGAGTCCCCGCCTCGCCCAGGCGGCGCCGCATGTCCGGATCGATGGCGCCCGCCACGAACACGTCATACCCATCGCGTGTCAGCCCGCCCGCCAGCGCGATGACGTGCTCGCGCACGCCGGCCGTCGTCGCCCGCACGAACTGCACGACTGTCTTCCCGTTCTCAGGCGCCATTGCCGATCTCGGGCCCTGCGCCGGGTCCGGCTACTTGAAGATCTCGCCCCGCATCCAATCCGCCCACGTCGTCTCGTACCAGGAATCATCGTCGGGCAGCGGCCGCACGGCCACCGGATCCACCCGTACGCCGCGGTCACCGTCCACCGCCACCTCCAGGATCTCCTCCCGCAGCGCCTCATTCTCGCGCCGGTGCCGCAGCTCCGTCCCCCGCTTGGTGTCCATGCTCTGGTCGCCATCCGAATCCAGGACCACGTACGAGCCGCGACTTCCGCCACCGCGCTCGATGAGCGTCTTGATGGCCTCCAGGAAGGCTACGTGTGTCAGGCACAGATGGTCGTTCTGA